>JAOUOK010000335.1 GCA_029880425.1 Gammaproteobacteria bacterium | reverse complement strand
AAGCTGGCTTTAAAGAAATTGAAATCAGTCCAAAAGATGACTCGAAAGAATTTATTAAAGACTGGGCACCCGGCACAAATGTAACGGATTATGTTGTTTCTGCTCACATCGAGGCCATCAAACCCTGATTAATATAAATGACCCGGGGAAGCTCTCCCGGGTCACACTATCCCTTTTTTCTTTCAGCAAACTGGATTCAGTTTACATCATTACTTTTCGTGCCTTCATCCGATATAATTCTGTTCCTGATTTAATCAGCAGCAAGTCCTGCTCTTTCTAATTTAAAGAGCAGCTAATACTGCTCTATAGCTTAAAGAGCAGCTTTTTATGCTCCAAAATACGTTTCAGTTTTTTCAATTTTTTACATAGGTAACTGCTGTGTCTGCATTTGATTTTGTTCCCGGCCAACGCTGGATAAGTAATAGTGAAAGTGAACTTGGCCTGGGACTCATCCAGTCACTTGATCACCGCACCATAAGCATTAACTTTCCTGCCAGTAATGAAGTCCGAACTTATGCGATTGAACAAGCCCCCCTTAGCCGGGTGACCTTTGTGGTGGGTGATACTATTACCAGCCTGGACAATGAAAAGTTTAAAGTAACAGCATTATCCGAAGATGATGGCATTATCACCTACCAGGTTATCAATGCTGAAGGTGAAAGTGATCAATTAATTGAAACCGAACTCAGTGCCGCGATTAAACTCAATCGTCCACAAGACCGCCTGTTTACCGCGCAGTTTGATCCTGAAAAAGCCTACATCCTGCGACACGATACCTTAAATAAAAAACACCAGTTAGCGACTTCAGTTGTAAATGGTTTATACGGCGCACGAATGAGCCTGATCCCCCATCAACTTTATATTGCTCATGAAGTTGCACAACGTCCTTCACCGCGTGTTTTATTAGCTGATGAAGTGGGGTTAGGTAAGACCATTGAAGCAGGATTGATTCTTCACCACCAGTTAATTTCCAGTCGCGCACAACGCATACTTATCGTTGTGCCTGATGCATTACTTCATCAGTGGCTGGTTGAAATGTTACGCCGCTTTAACCTAAAGTTCAGTTTATTCAACGAGGCACGTTGCCGTTCCTTCGATAGTGATCCCGACTCATCTGAAGAGTCAGAAAATCCGTTTCACAGTGAACAACTTATTTTATGCAGCCTTGGTTTTTTAATAGAAAATCCCAAACGTCATCAGCAAGTCATTGACGGTGAATGGGATATGTTAATTATTGATGAAGCCCATCATTTAAAATGGGAAGTCGATAATGTCAGTCCCGAATATCAGCTGATGGAGCAACTGGCAAAAAATACACCGAGTGTATTATTGTTAACCGCAACTCCGGAACAGCTTGGTCCATCAAGTCATTTTGCCCGTTTACGTTTACTTGATCCGCATCGTTTTCATGATCTTGAAACCTTCCTCGCAGAAGAATCTCATTACGCCAGGCTGGCGGATACAGCGGAAGCCCTGATTGAAGACAGGGCCATTACACAATATGACATTGATTTACTCGAAGAATTTATCCCTCATGATAACCAGGATCTTTTAATACAACTTGCATCTGCAACAGAAGATGAGCTTTCAACCTTAAAACAAAAGATTGTTGATCTATTAATTGATCAGCACGGTACCGGGCGCGTGTTATTCCGTAACACCCGTCACGCGATTAAAGGATTTCCTGAACGCAAAGTAAATGGTTATGCACTTGAACCTTGCCCGGCTTATTCTGACGTTTTTGAAAAAATATTTACCTCTGAAGAGAAAAAGGATCAGTTCTCGCTCGAATTTAACCGCTACTTTGTTGAACTCATGCTCACACCTGAAGTTGCACACCAGTCGCTAAAAGATCTCGGTATTTCAATACTGCAACAAGCGCCGCACTGGACCCGCTTTGATCCACGGGTAGACTGGATTATTAATTTACTGCAGCAGTTAAAAGATAAAAAAGTGCTTGTTATTTGCGCCCATGCGAAAACAGCACTGGAGCTCGAAGACCTGTTAAAAAATAAGCATGCGGTTCGTGCATCTGTTTTCCATGAAGACATGAGCATTATTGAACGTGATCGTGCTGCTGCCTACTTTGCCGATGAAGAAGAAGGCGCACAGGTGTTGATATGTTCAGAGATTGGTAGTGAGGGACGTAACTTCCAGTTTTCACATAACCTGGTTTTATTTGATTTACCTTTTAATCCCGATTTACTTGAACAACGTATCGGCCGGCTTGATCGAATCGGGCAAAAAAATATCATCCAGATACATATTCCTTATATTAAAGAGTCCGCACAGGAAACCTTGTTCCACTGGTACAAAGAAGGATTAAATGCCTTTGCCCAGACCTGCCCGGCCGGCCAGGGTATGCTGGCACAACTCGGTTATGAATTAAAAAATATCGCCGAGGAAACACGTTACAACGTGGAGCACGTGATTGCCCTGATGGATAAAGCTAAGCCACTGTTTAAATCAATTAACGATGAGTTACAAAAAGGCCGCGACCGTTTATTAGAAATGAATGCTTTTCGTAAACCGGTTGCGGATAAACTGGTTAATGCCATCAAAGTCATGGAAGCGGACAGTGATCTTGAAGATTACATGATGCGAGTCTGTGACACTTACGGTGTAGAACAAACTGAACACAGCAAGCACAGTTATGTTCTGCATCCGGGCAATCACATGTTAACGCCACATTTTCCTGAATTACCTGATGATGGTGTCACCGTTACCTTTGACCGTGAAAGTGCCCTGGTGCATGAAGACCGCTTATTTATGAGCTGGGAACACCCGATGGTAACCGGCACCATGGACATGGTGTTTGAAGGTGAACATGGTAATGTCGCAATCAGCATTATCAAAAACAAAGCCTTTACAACAGGAACCGTGTTGTTAGAGATGTTATTCGTGGTGCAATGTATTGCCCCGGCCCACCTGCAAATTGATCGTTTTATGCCAGCCCAGCTTATTCGCCTGGTAATGGACAAAGATAACACCGACCACAGTGATAAAATCAGTTTTGAAAACTGTAAGAGCCTGGTACCGTCAATTGATGTTCATACCTGCCAGCAAATTGTCGCCGGCCACCGTGAAAATTTACGAAAAATAGTGACTCATGCAGAAGCTCAACTATCACATAATATGCCGAGTCTGGTTGATATCGCTGAAAAAGAAATTGAAGAACAACTTGGTGCACAAAT
>JAOUOK010000334.1 GCA_029880425.1 Gammaproteobacteria bacterium | reverse complement strand
AGCGATTTTTCTCCGCAAGCGATCAAAGACACGGTAAAAGCTGCCTGTGACATTGCACGATATACCGAAGATGATCCTTATGCGGGTTTGCCCGATGAAAAATTACTGGCAAAAGATATTGAAGACCTGGATTTATTCCATCCCTGGAATATCACGGCTGAAGAAGCCATGGAGCTGGCGAAAGAATGTGAGGATGCGGCAAGAGAAGATAAGCGAATAATCAATTCTGAAGGTGGAGCGGTGAGCAGCCACGCAGGTATCCGGGTTTATGGTAATACCCTGGGGTTTTTAAACGGTTATCCTACGTCACGGCATAGTATGTCCTGTACCGTTATTGCCGAGCACAAGGGTTCGATGCAACGCGATTACTGGTATAGCGTAAATCGTGATGCGAACAAGCTCGAGCCTGCTGCCGATATTGGAAAACATGCGGCAAAACGTACCATCAGTCGTTTAGATGCCCGGCCCATGCCGACCTGTAACGTGCCGGTTATCTTTAAAGCCGAGGTAGCACGTGGATTACTTTCCCATTTACTGGCGGCTATCCGTGGTGGCTCGCAATACCGTAAAGCTTCATTCTTACTGGATCACCTTGGCAAACAAATTTTTCCGGAAAATATCCGTCTCGATGAACGACCTCATATTAAAGGCGGACTTTCCAGTGCAGCTTATGACCATGAAGGTGTGATGACCCGTGCGCATGATATTGTCAGTGAGGGTATCTTGCAGAGTTATGTTTTAGACAGTTACGCTGCACGCCGCCTGGGTATGCAAAGTACCGGTAATGCAGGTGGTGTTCATAATCTTTATATTAATCATGATGACGTAACGCTTGATGCCATGCTCAAAGAAATGGGCAAGGGATTATTGATCACCGAAGTAATGGGGCAAGGGGTGAATACCGTAACAGGAGATTATTCGCGTGGTGCAACGGGCTTCTGGGTCGAGCATGGTGAAATTCAATACCCGGTTGAAGAATTTACCCTCGCAAGTCGCTTACAGGATATGTTTATGGGCTTGCAACGTGTTGGTAATGACCTGGACACGCGTGGTGGTGTGATAACGGGGTCATGGTTAGTGGATAATATGACGGTGGCCGGGAATTAATTATTTATTATGATAATGAACCAATGCAGCTAAATCACGCTTGACCAGTTCAACATCACCGAGGTTATATTCAACCAGCTTACGTAAGTGCGCCATGCTATCAAGATCAATGGAATCGCAGTAAATACCTACACGGTTTTCAATTTTATACGCCACCCTGCCGTGCATGGTAATCTGGTTTTTACCGGCATCATCAAGACTAATTTTTAAGGTACAGGGTGTTTCAGCACCGGGTGTTGCACCTGAGCAGGCCGCTATCAGGGCACCTTGAAGAGAAATATCAACTAATTCACACACATGTCGGCAATTTGTGGAGCTAAATTCAACAAATGAATCAAAAGGCAGGCGGTGTGTGTGACGGTTTTCTTTCATAGTAAAATTCCACTTTGCATCAGGATATATTAGCATTATTTTTATGGCAGCTTACGGCTATTAACCGTCATACAATATATTAACCTGCCCGACGTATTGCCGCTAACCATATACCAGCCACTAAAAACAGTACGCCACTAATTCCATGCTGAAATCCATGTACATTAATTTCTTTAAATATCTTTGTGAGTCTGGATGAAAAAATTGCGTAACAGGAGTCAAGTAAAAGTGCTAAAACTAAAAAAGTTATTGAAAGAAGAGCCATTTGCTGCAAATAATCTTCTGTAGAAATGATAAATTGAGGTAGAAATGCGGCAAAAAATAATATTGTTTTTGGATTCGTTAATGAAACAATAAAACCTCGTGCAAAAGTATTTATAGCTCCAGTTGATGAAATAACGCTACCAGTAGAATATGCCGTGCGAAGATGCCTGAAACCCAGGTAGAACAAATATAAAACACCTAACCATTTCAAAAAATGAAAACCATCAGCCAACAACTGAATAATCCAGGTTGTACCAAGAGCAGCAATTATTAATTGAATAGACATGGCTAAAGTTGTGCCTGCTACACATTGAAGGCCCCTGGTTGTGCCAAAAGCGATACTTGTGGAAACAATAGCAATAACATTTGGACCAGGGACAATAATGAGTCCTGCAGAAATAATGACAAATGAAATGTATAGCGTTAAATCCATTAATCTTAATACCTTAATAAAAAATACATCCTGTATTACTAAAGATCAGCCTGACTCTTTAAACCGCTAGATTAGTCATGAGGTATTCACTGACAAGCTACGCTTTACTTGCCTACTGGCTTCTTGCCTCTTTTAAAGCTGCATTAAGTTGTTGACGAATGGTATTAATATCATTATTGCCATTTTTTATGTACTGATTAATGCATGCTTTATATAGTTTGATCGCATCGTTATAATCTGAAACGATGATGTTATATCTTGATATTTCATTATTGTATTTTTCAACATCATCTTGTGGTGAAAAATTTTCAGGTTTTACTGGCCTGACAGGTTTGCTTTTGCAGTGATGAGCAGGGTAAGAAAAATTTTTGATATTTGAATTTGTTTCTGCTTCATCAGCAGCGAAGCCTGGTTGAGTAAATACCAGCTGAGTAAATACCAGCAAAGTAAAAAAGAGAAGGGAAAATATTAAGCTATTTTTTTCGATTAGCTTATTCATATTAACTCCTTATGGTTATGTTATATATATAGTTGCTAATCCAAGGAAGGCAAGGAAACCGACAATATCGGTAACAGTGGTTAACACAACCGAGCCGGATAAAGCCGGATCGGCTCCATAGCGCTTTAATAATAAAGGTATAGTTGCACCGGCGATGGCGGCAACAATCAGATTAATAATAATTGCGGCCGCGATGATTAAACCGAGTAGAGTACTTTGGAACCAGAGTCCTGCCACGCTGGCAATGACGACAGCCCAGATCAAACCATTCCAGACACCGACCCACATTTCTTTAAGTAATAATCGCCGGGAATTACTTTTACCGATCTGGCCTAATGCCATACCACGAATAACCAGGGTTAAAGTTTGGCTGCCGGCAATCCCGCCCATACTGGCAACAATCGGCATAAGGATCGCCAGTGCCACCATTTTTTCAATCGTGGCACCAAATAAACCAATAACCCATGAAGCTAAAAATGCGGTGAGTAAATTTACCCCTAGCCAGATAGAACGACGCCGGGTGCTGGTAAAGACC
>JAOUOK010000333.1 GCA_029880425.1 Gammaproteobacteria bacterium | reverse complement strand
GAATTTTGATAGCAATACTCTCCCTTTAATAATAATTATTTCCGTCGTAGGATTTCTAACTATTATTATTAATTCCGGGCTCAGTTATTCACGGCAAAAATTTATTTTCTATTTTTCCTCCACCCTGGTTTTATTCTTGATCCTGTCGCAACTCTATTTTGCCACGCAGGTTTTTAGCCAGGCTATATTTTCTCTTGTTGTTGCCAGCATCTGGTTTAACTTACTGGGTATTGCCTATCGCAGACATACTAAAACATCACTTGATGTTGATAGCCGTAAAGGAATAACCATTATTATTCTTATATTACTAATTTATCCCGCCTGGAAAACCTATCAACAGGATGATTTATACAGCACAGAAAAAAATTACTATGTTATGGGAACAAATAGCTGGTTAGAAAGCGGCTGGGAAATATTACCTATTTTCCGTGAAGGTCTTAATCAAAATAAAAATAACCTGTTCAACCTGCAATGGGTGGGGTCGCGAGGCGACATCCACTCTAGCTTATCTCAACTTGGCTTTCTAAATAGTTTAAACTCACCTCGCACCTTATCGAACTGGTTCCTGAAAGATAGTGACATAAGAAACCTGCCTGTTCTGCCACATATTCATAAAGGCGAGTACGAAACGTTACGCTATTATCGCTACAACAAAAAAAATAAAGAGTTAGAAATTATCCGCTTGTGGCCTTCGCTTTATCATCTCAGGCAGGACAGTCCATTAAAGCTACTCTGGTTTGGAAGCATCAGTTACCTGGAAATAAAAAAACACCTGGGTATTAATTACCTTGTAACAAAAAATGAGAATTTAAACGAGATTCATCTTAATAATGAAACTGTCAGAATTTATAGAAGAGAAATAATAAACCCGCAAAACAATAAAACCAGGACAATATTTTTACTGCAATAAATTTACAGCAGCTCCATTCCAACCAGCAAAGGCTGCAGGTGTTTGACTCTATCGCAAACATTCTTCATTACTAACATGGATTGTTTTTCTTTAAGTGGAAGCGGTAGCAACTCAATCAGACGAGCACTGACCCAGTCCATATCATCATAGAATGTCTTCATTGTACTAAAGGGAGGTTCAAGCTGACTGAGTATTCGTTTTAGCAGGTTAATAAGTTGTTCTGAATTATGTATATTATTGTGCTCTTTGATAGCAGGTAATAATTCAACTTCAGCGACTATTAACTGGTCAGGCTGAATTTCGGTTGATAGTACGTGGAAACGTTGTTCACCTGTCAGTGTTATACCCAGCATGCCGTCATTACGTTTATGCCAGTATGAAATAAAACTACTGGTGCCAATATCGTGTGCTTTAGCCGCTACGCCGGCTTCATTTCCATTTTTAATAAGAACGACACCTATGCGGGTTTCATTCTTCATACAGTTACTCACCATATCAAGATAACGTGGTTCAAAAATGCGTAGAGGTAAAGCACCGCCGGGAAATAAAACAGCGTGAAGTGGAAACAGGGGTATTTTTATTTTTTCAGGAACATCCATGATCGGTTAACTTATTCATCATATTTCACACAAAACAGGGTATAAACTTTTCATAAAAGTTTTATTAATTCTGGCACAAAATAATAAAAAACCCAGCTTTATTCACCCCAGCGAGATTGCAAATGATGATTTATTTTCAGGTGGTCAAGGATTCGTGCAACCATGAAATCAATAATATCATCGAGTGTTTCCGGCTTCTGATAAAAACCCGGGTTTGCTGGCATGATAGTAGCGCCCGCCTGGGAAAGCCTTAACATATTTTCCAGGTGGATATGGGAAAAAGGTGTTTCTCTTACCACCATGATAAGCTGCCTTTTTTCTTTAAGCATGACATCCGCTGCACGCTCAAGTAAGTTGTCACTATTACCGTTTGCTATAGCCGCCAGGGTTCCGGTAGTGCAGGGACACACAACCATGGATAAAGCCTGATGTGAACCACTGGCAATCGGTGCAGTCCATTGTTCCTGTGAAAATACACGTATTTGCCCGCTTTCAGCGTTATATTGTTTTGTAAAAAAACGTTCCATCTCGGCTGATTTGGCTGGCACCTTTAATTCTGTCTCCATGGACAAAACAATTTGTGCAGCTTTTGACACCATTAAATAGACAGGGACTTTGGCCTGGACCAGGCACTGCAATAAACGCAAGGCATACTGGGCACCTGATGCACCCGTTAATGCCAGGATAACCGGGGACTGATTCTGTTCATCCATCTTAGTGCTTTTCTCGCTTAATCATTTATTGATACTTTGTTGTTAATGCATCCAGCAGGCGTTGATGTATATCTTCAAAGCCGCCGTTACTCATTATAATGATATGCTCACCGGCCGTTACTTCAGCCATTACCTTATCTATAATAGCCTGAGTTGAAGAAAATACCTTAATTGAATCACTGTTATTAATTTCAGCAGCCATATCCCAATCAAGTTCATCTGCCTGGTAGAGACAAATCTGGTCAGCGACGGCAAGTGAGCCAGCCAGTGTATCTTTATGTACGCCCATTTTCATGGTGTTTGAACGAGGCTCTAATATCGCAAATATTCGCTTATCACCAATATTATTACGCAGGCCATCAAGTGTCAGTTTTATTGCTGTTGGGTGATGGGCAAAATCATCATAAACCGTAATATTATTTACTACACCCCTGATCTCCATGCGACGCTTTATACCCTTAAACGTTGCTAAACTTTCTACCGCTAAATCAGCTGGTACGCCAACATGGCGTGCTGCCGCTATCGCAGCTAAAGCATTTTTCATATTATGATCACCCAGCATTGACCACCTGGCTGTTGCTACTTTTTCCTGGTTAAACAATACATCAAATTCACTCCCATCTTTTGAAACGGGAGCCACTTGCCAATGTTTAGTTTGCTTGCCGGAAAAATACTCAACAGGAGTCCAGCATCCCTTCTCAATGACCTGGTCGAGGTAAGTATCATCAGCATGAGAGATCACCAGTCCGTTTTCCGGTACGGTACGAAGTAAATGGTGAAACTGTGTTTGTATCGCTGCGATATCAGGAAATATATCAGCATGATCATATTCAAGGTTATTTAATATTAAAGTACGGGGATGGTAATGAACAAACTTGGAACGCTTATCAAAAAAAGCCGTATCATATTCATCCGCTTCAACAACGAAGAAAGGTGTTTCACCGAGCCTCGCAGAGACACCAAAATTCCCCGGTATTCCGCCAATTAAAAAACCCGGTGCGAGT
>JAOUOK010000332.1 GCA_029880425.1 Gammaproteobacteria bacterium | reverse complement strand
AGTGCAAAAATGGTTAATAAACAATTAGCTAAATTAAAATAAGCTTCTTTCTTTGCCAATAAAAAACCCGGTCTTTGAACCGGGTTTTTTGTTATAAGAATTATTTATCTTCCTCGGCCAAAAAAAACATAGCCCAAAATTGTGTTTCAATAGTAACGACAGCAGCCACCATCATTTATACTTTTAAAAATCAAAGACTTGCGCTTGTCATAATACTGTCATATTCAGGCATTATTATTCGTGCATGTCTGAATCAATCACACCCAATCAAACAAATGCAGATGCTCCAGCCATCGCCCGTGCCTTGACTTCGAAACTGGATCGCAGCCGTGCGATCAAAAACAAGATTACCAGTTTTAGTATGGCTGTCGGTGGTATCAGCGTCATACTGGCGATTGTATTAATATTTTTCTACCTGGCCTACGTGGTTTACCCACTTTTCCTTTCCGCAGAAATAGAAAAATCTGCAAGCTATCCGCTACCGGCAGCTTCGCAAGGTCAGACCCTGCACCTCGCCTCGGAAGAACAAAATACCATCGCGGTACGTTTTACTGACCAGGCCAAAGCGATTTTCTTTAATATTAATACCGGTGAAATTGTTGAAAATATCAATATTGCCTTACCTGGAAAAACCTCGATCAGCAGTTTTAGTACCAGCCACCTCGCCAAGGGTTTCATGGCTTTTGGTCTCAACAATGGTTCGATAATTTTTTCACAGCATAAATACCAAACTCGTTACCTGCCTGAAGGAAAAAAAATCATTCCTTCTCTTGTTTACCCGCTGGGTGAAAACCCTGTTGTCATGGATGAATCAGGTAAATCTGCAATAAAACATGTCAGCGTAATGCATAATGAAGAAAAAGCCACCTTTGTCGCGTATACCGAGGATAATCGTTTACTGTTAAACCAGCTTGTTTTTGATGAAGAGCTCACTTCCGATACAGAAGATGAAATTGAATATGAAAGCACCCTGGTAGAAATACCGAATATCCAGCATGTCTATAAACTGCTGCTCGATAATTCACAAAGTTTACTTTACGTCGCGCATAATAATGGTGAAGTCTCCCTTATCGATATCAATGATCTTGACGATATCCAGGTCCTTGAACGTAAACGTGTTGTTACTGATGATGCAGATATCACCGAGTTTACTTTTTTAACCGGTGAAATTTCCCTGCTTATCGGAGATAGCAAGGGCAATATAAGCCAGTGGTTCCCGGTACAAAAAAATACGGGGCTAAGCTTATCGCATATTCGTGATTTTGATTCTCAGCATAGCTCAATTACAAATATTGTTACTGAACAACGTCGGAAAGGGTTTGCCGCCATTGATAACAAAGGACAATTGGCAATTTACCATTCAACCGCTCATAGAACCCTGGTACGTGAAACGATTAATGACACGGCATTAAAATTTCTTGCTATCTCTCCTCGTGCCAATGTTTTTATCACGGAAGATAACAAGCGAAACATGCAGCTTTGGAAAGTTAATAATGAACACCCTGAAATGTCATGGGGCGTACTGTGGGACCAGGTCTGGTATGAAAGTTATCCGGAGCCTTCTTATACCTGGCAATCATCATCTTCGAGTAATGATTTTGAACCCAAGTTCAGTTTAATGCCGCTGGCATTTGGAACATTAAAAGCCGCCTTTTATGCCATGTTATTTGCTATGCCACTGGCCATTATGGGTGCAATTTATACAGCCTACTTTATGGCGCCAAAAATGCGCACCTACGTTAAACCCACCATTGAAATTATGGAAGCCTTGCCTACGGTTATTCTCGGTTTCCTTGCCGGCCTATGGTTAGCCCCGATTATTGAAAGTCACTTACCAGGTGTCTTTAGTATGTTAATCATTTTACCTGCGGGTGTTTTACTCTTTGCATTTGGCTGGAAAAGTTTACCAAAAAACATTCGACGAAAAGTTCCTGATGGCTGGCAAGCGGCCTTACTTATCCCCGTATTAATTGTAACGGGCTGGGTAGCATTAAGTTTAAGTTTACCGATGGAAAACCTCTTCTTTAACGGTGATATGAAAATCTGGTTAAGCGAAAACCTGGGCATGGATTACGATCAACGAAACTCATTAGTCGTTGGTATCGCCATGGGTGTTGCTGTAATTCCGACAATATTCTCGATTACAGAAGATGCCATATTCAGTGTGCCGAAGAACCTGACTTTTGGTTCACTCGCACTGGGTGCCACGCCATGGCAAACACTAATTTATGTTGTGATCTTAACCGCAAGCCCGGGAATTTTCTCGGCCGTTATGATTGGCATGGGACGCGCGGTGGGTGAAACCATGATTGTACTCATGGCAACAGGGAACACACCTGTAATGGACTTCAGTATTTTCCAGGGTATGCGTACGCTTGCAGCCAATGTTGCGGTAGAAATGCCTGAATCAGAAGTCGATAGCACGCATTATCGCATCCTGTTCCTTGCCGCATTGGTACTTTTTATTTTCACATTTGCATTTAATACGTTAGCTGAAATTGTTCGCCAACGTCTGAGAAAAAAATATAGCAGCTTATGATTAAGAAATGGTTTAAAACAGGCGACCCGTGGATCTGGCTTAATGCTGCAGCAGTAAGTGCAAGCCTGATCATTGTACTGGGTTTGTTAGCATTGATTGCGGTGAAAGGATTGTCACATTTTTGGCCTAAAGCCGTAATGCAGGCGCAATATGTACAGGCAGATAGTACAACTGAAAAACCGAGCTCTATCAAAATTATTGGTGAAGTTCATAATCATGAAGAAGTCAGCGTTGAAAACCTGAAGGCCATAGGTATCAACATGGATGTTAATGAGTTAAGCGTAACACGTTTACTGCTCAAAACAGGTAACCGTGAAGTGAGTGGTGCTGACTTTAAATGGATGCTTCAACCTTACCTGCAAGATGAAAGCTATCCTGAAGATATTATTGTTTTAGAACGACGTGAATGGGGTAATTTCTATGGTTACCTGAAATCAGTTAAAAGTGATGGCGATACTGTGGCCGAGGCTGATACAGCATGGCAGGAACTTGAAAAACGTTTACAACGTGCAGAATTAATTTACAAACAAATTCGTGATATTGAAAAAGGTGATATTGGCAGCGTTAATTACAAGATGGAACAAATCCGTTTAAATAAACGCCGTCTTGAACTCGATAAAGAAGATACAAAAGAAAACCTGGCCAGGCTTGCACTTGAACAACAACAGCTTGAAAAAAACTATACTGTTTTAG
>JAOUOK010000331.1 GCA_029880425.1 Gammaproteobacteria bacterium | reverse complement strand
GCCGCCACTACCGCCTAAATTAATTTCACCGGTTTCGGCCATACGACGCGCTATAGTGAGAATTTCTTTTTGTGCTGATTCAACTTCGCTGACACGAACAGGCCCCTTAGAATCAAGGTCATCCCGCAACATTTCTGCAGCACGTTTTGACATGTTTTTGAGTATCTTTTCTTTAACCGATTCATCTGCACCTTTTAATGCAACAATTAAATTCTCTGAAGAAACCTCCCTAAGTAAAGATTGAATACCACGATCATCAACATCAATTAAGTTTTCAAAGACAAACATCAGGTCCTGAATCTTGTCACCAATTTCTTCATCTTGTTGTTTAACACTTTCCATTAATGCCGCTTCATATGATGAATCCATAAAATTAAGCATATTCGCTGCTGTTTTTAACCCGCCTACACCTGATGATTTTATTGAATCAGTATTACCCGAGAATTGTTTTTCCAGCATTTCATCAAGTTCATACAGGGCGCTCGGCTGAATGCCATCTAAGGTTGCTACACGTAAGATGACATCAGTACGCATATTTTCTGGTAACGATTGCAATACAGACGCAGCCTGGTCACTTTCAAGGTAAGATAAAATAATGGCAATAATTTGAGGATGTTCGAGACGGATTATTTCAGCAACTGCACGAGGTTCCATCCATTTTAATGTTTCCAGCCCCTTTGCATTATGCCCCATTAAGATGCGGTCAATAATATTGCCTGCTTTATCTTCACCCAGCGCATTGACTAACATGCTGCGCAAGTAATCTTCATTACCTACACCCAGTTCAGTTTGCTCACCAACTTCATCATGAAAATCAGATAGCACACCGTCAAGTGCTTCACGATTAATATTAACCATAGAAGCCATGGCTTCACCAATTTTCTGCACTTCTTTAGGCCCCATCAGTTTTAAAACTTCTGCGGCTTCTTTATCGCCCAGGCTACGCAGCAAAATTGCAGCTTTCTCCAGGCCGGTAAAAGATGTAGGGATTTTATTTTCTTCTGCCATATTTTTTACTACTACGTATTATTCATTCATCCAGTTTTTAACGACCTGAACAACCCGTTTAGGTTCCTGTTGTGCCAGGGACTGTGCAAGTTGCAGGTTTTGTTCATAACTTGCAGCAGCTAAGCGTTTTTGTTCATTTGCTCCACTTAAGCTTAGCTGATCTTCATCGAGTTCTTCACCTGTTTCTGAAATAACTTTTGTTACAGGTGGTGCAACTGCCAGGTTTTTCATCACCGGTTTTAACACACCGAATATTACGAATAACACGGCCAGGGCACCCATCACCTGTTTCACCACGTCCCAAACCCAGGCTTTCTCATAAATTGCTTCTTCGGGTAATGTTTCAATTTCCACCTTGGTAAATGGCACATTAATCACATTAACTGAGTCACCTCGTAAAGTACTAAAACCTACAGTTTCTCTTACTAAAGAAGTAATCCTGGCTAACTCCTGTTGTGTATAGGGTGTTGTCTTAACGACTTTAGCCTCACCCTCACCAGTACTAGTAGCCTTATTATTCAATACCACTGCAACAGATAAGCGTTTAACTTCACCAACACGTTTACGTGTATGACTTATGGTTTTATCCAGTTCATAGTTTTTGGTACTGCGACGACTGGTTCTGTTTGAACCTTGTTGCGTGGTTGCAGCCGCTTGTTGATTGGCTTGCTGAGGTGCTGTTGCATTAGCCGGTGGCTGATTAGTTAAAGCACCGGGAATTCCACCCGTACTTGCACCTTGTGATTGATCTTCACTGCTTTGTTCACTTCGCACAGCAGCAATATCAGGATTAAACATTTCCCGGGTTGATTCAGTTTGTGTGAAATCAAGTTCTGCTGTTACTTCCGCACGGACATTACCATAACCCACTATTGGGTTAAGCATGCGTTCTATACGTGTGACTAATGTTTTTTCAATATTACGAGTGTATTCAAGTTGTGAGGTTGTTAAACCCAGCATATCAACATCGTCAGCAGTAGATAATAATTTTCCTTTATCATCAACGATTGTGACATGGCTGGTTTTAAGACTGGGGATACTTGAAGCAACCAGGTTTGTAATTGCAGCAATCTGGTTTTTTTCCAGGCTATGCCCTGGGACTAAGTTAACAAAAACCGAAGCCGAAGCTTCCCGCTTATTGCGAATAAATGCCGAGTCTTTAGGTAAGGCAAGATGAACCCTTGCAGACTGAACGGAGCGCATTGATGTAATGGTGCGGGCTAATTCTCCTTCAGTTGCTCTTTTATATCTTGCTTTTTGTAAAAATGAACTGGTACCAAAACCCTGGTCTTTTTCAATCATTTCAAAACCATGACCGTTATTAAGACTCAGGTTTTCAGATGCTAGTTTTAATTTAGCTTCGTTTACCTTGGCTGAATCAACCATTACTGAACCAGTATTGGGATCAACGTTATAACGAATGTTATTACGTTCCAGTACACTGATAACATCATTTAAAGTTTGTCCGCTTAGTTGTCCCGGCAACATAGTGTAGTTAGGTGTTTTCATCCATAAAACAATTGCGATACCAAGGGCAATACTTGCAGCTAAACCAATTAACAAACCTAACTGTCGTAAAAGTGGCATCGCTGCCATTCCCTGAAAGGGGACAGTCACATTCTCAGCTTTTACTAGTTCCATATTTTTCTCACACTATTATTCATACGTTATTAACAACTTAATTAAACCTGCATATTCATAATTTCCTGGTATGCACTGACCAGTTTATTTCTTACCTGTAACATTGCCTGGAATGAAACACTAGATTTTTGCATAGCTACCATCACTTCAGATACCTGTACATTTGGATCACCAGACTGAAATGCTTCCTGTAATTTTTTTGAATCCGACTGGGTTTCATTCACCTTATCAACTGACTGTTTAAGAAGTTCTGAAAATTCAGACTGTCCCGGTGTATTTGTACCGGCACTGCCTGCAGATTGCCCCTGGGCCTGTGCCGCCATGGCACGCATTTGCGCCAATAACGTATCTGGACTAATAGTATTATTCATATTTACTTCCTTCTCTATCTTGAAGATAGTGTCAATCTTTTGTCTTTTTAGTGACTATTTTTACTGTATGCAGGTTCCAGGCCAGTTACCTGTCAGCCAACCGAGGATGCTTGCCCGGATGAATCAGGAACCGCAATTCCTGCATCACGCATACGTGCAAGTTTGTATCGTAAAGTACGTTCACTTATACCCAGCTTCTCAGCTGTCATCTTGCGGCT
>JAOUOK010000330.1 GCA_029880425.1 Gammaproteobacteria bacterium | reverse complement strand
TATGTGGGCTCTGCAACAACAAGAATCAAATGAAGCTGATACTTAAAACCTGTATTTATCAGGGATTCTTTTAAAATATATTATAAATAATATTTTTTCAGACTAAAAAATACTATAATAAGTGTCACAATCTAGTTTCGAGGTTTAACATGAATCAAACCAAAGTTGAATTTACTCCTGATATCAAGCAAGAACTTGAGCAAAGCAGCTGTAGTGGTACAGAACCGTTCGCGTTACAGGTTCTAGATGACAGCATGGAACCTGAGTTTAAGAAAGATTGCATCATTATTATTGATAGGTCTGCTATGGTTGAACATGAATGTTATGTTATGGCTCAGGTAGAGAATGGATATATCTTTCGACAGCTTTTAATCGAAGATGAACGCTATTTTATTGCACCACTCAATCAAGCTTATATGCATGAAAAAAGAGAAGTTTCTTTTGATGATCTGGTAGGCCGTATTGTTCAGCAAGCCAGTCCTAATGGTAAACGTAGTGAACGTAAACGCTATGATTAATATTTAATTACTTAGGATTCATTTGATCTTCACGTATTTTTGAAGTGAAATAATCGATCGCATCATCTTCAGAAATTTCATTTCCATCTTTATCAAATAGTGGTTGTTCATAGTCGCTCCAGCCGCGTAAACCTGTTTTCAATGAAACAACATTTTGGTAACCCATTTTTTGCATCACTTCACATGCAAAAATACTTCTGTTTCCAGAACGGCATGCAACTATAATTTCTTTATCACGTGCTTCGACTAATTCTGTCACTGTTTCTTCATAATCATATTCACAGGCAGTTTCGAGCACACCACGTGGAACATTGATTGAATTTTTAATATGCATTGCCTCGTATTCATAAGGCTCACGAATATCAAGTAATAGTAGAGAAGGGTTTTCTTTAAAGCGCTCCTCCAGATCCCACGGAAAAATTTCGGTTACATTTTTTGCACTTTCTGCTACCAGCTCTATAAATTTTTTCATAGTATTTAAGTCGCTTTATTAAATCCGCGTTCAACAGCCATTACAGCAGCCTCTACCCGAGAATGCACGTTTAATTTGCGCAGAATTGCTTTAACATGCAACTTTACTGTTCCGTCTGAAATGCCAAGATTTCTTGCAATTGCCTTATTGCTTTGGCCTTCGGCTAATAATCCTAGTATTTCAGTTTCTCTTGGTGTCAGTACTGAAAAGGGACTGTCATCCTCCTCTTCACTCTCGGTAGTTTTCCCCTGAACTGCTTTTGCTAAAATCGGCGCAAGGTCTGGTGCAACAACAGTTTTACCGGCAACAATCTCACGTAAGGCTAATACCAGTTCATCAGGCTCCATATCCTTAAGTAAATAGCCTTGTGCACCAGAACGTAAAGAATTTAATAAATCACTTTCTTCAGTGCTTGTTGTTAACATAACGATTGGAAGAGATTCATTTTTTTCACGCAACATTGTCAGGACTTCAAGTCCATCAATACCTGGCATCCTCATATCAAGTAATATAATGTCTGGATTTAATTCATCAACTAGTCGTTGTGCATCGTGACCACTTCCAACAGAGGCGACAATTTCTATTCCTCTGCTGGCTAATAAGCCTTCGAGTCCAACGCGAAAGAGGGTGTGATCATCAATTAACAAGATTCGTAAGTTATTTGTCATGGTAATAAATTCGGACCAGGTGGAGGAACAAGAATTGAGTTTGTACTATATTTTTCTGATGGTAGTTCTGAATGACCAAATTCAAGATAAATACGTGTGCCTTCATTCGGTTCGCTTTCAATTTTGACAGTTCCACCAATTCGTTTTGCACGCTCATGCATAATACTGAGTCCGAGATGATCTCCTAATACTACATCGGAATCAGGTACATTGGCAAAGCCAACCCCATCATCTTCAATGAGTATACTGCAATCACCCTGAGTATCACTACGTAAGATTACACGTACAGTATGCGCTTGACTATGTTTACGAATATTATTTAATGATTCCTGAATGATCCGCAGTGCCTGAACCTCGATGCTCGCTGGTAACTGTAAAACATTCCATTCTTTTTGTAAAAATATTGAAATATCTGTTTGATATTGGAATCGCTCTATAAGATGTTCTACAGCCGGAATTAAACCACGTTTATCAATAGGCGCACGGAAATGGGTTATTAATTCACGAAGTTCTGAATAGGCTTCATCAATGTTATTTTCAATTTTTTCAAGTTCATGCCAGACATCGGGTTCCTGACCACCACGCAATGTTTCGTCAAGTACCCGAACCTGGAAACGTAAACTTGCTAATGTCTGGGCAAGTGAATCATGAAGCTCATGTGCCAGACGGTTTCTCTCTTCCATTAATGATAAACGGTTAGCTTCATCTTCAGAGCGTGCTTTATCAATCGCCATACCAAGGTGACGACCAATACTGGTTAACAGGTTTTCAATTTCTTCTTCGTTGTGAAATTCGCGATTATTTACAAACAGGTTATATACACCTAAAGTTTTTCCGCGGTACTGCAAGGGTACTGCTATCATACCTATATTTTTTTCATCATCAAAGAATGTGCGACCAAGAATTTTATCGCATTTTTTTACATCATCCTGAAATAAAACATCACCATCTTTATAGGCAATACCACATAAGCATTCATTTGAAGGAATAGTTTGTTCACGTTCCATTAGGTCATCATCTAGACCTACACTTGCGACTAAACGCATTTGATTATCATCGGTTAATAAACGAACTGCGGCCGCACGTGCATGTACGACATCTTTTAAAGTAAACAGGAAGCGGGTAAGAAGATCATCCAGATCACGGGAAATATTTATGCTGGCAGCGACATCATAAATAACTTCAAGTGAGTGCGTTTTTCTTTGAATATGCTTGGTTTGCTTTCTTACCTGGCTTTGCATATCAAGAGTTAAAGTCTCTAAACGATCACTTAATATATTAATACCTTTAAATATTTCGCTAAATTCACCCTGAGATTTAATTGATATACGGGCAGAGTGATTGTCATCAAGCATTTCTTCAGACCATGCGCGTAAATTATTAAGTGGTTGAAGAAAATTGGTTTGAACTTGTTTTAACAGAAGTGAAAGTAAATAAAGGGCAAGGATAAACAGAACCGGAATGAAGTAAAAGAAGATGGTATTTTCAGTAGCAAGAGAAAGCATACCAGTAACAAATAGTAAAATGATTACTATTGCTAATGAGAATACAGTAGTACAAAGTGGACTTTTCCAGATTGTGGTCT
>JAOUOK010000015.1 GCA_029880425.1 Gammaproteobacteria bacterium | reverse complement strand
CATACTGGCAACAATCGGCATAAGGATCGCCAGTGCCACCATTTTTTCAATCGTGGCACCAAATAAACCAATAACCCATGAAGCTAAAAATGCGGTGAGTAAATTTACCCCTAGCCAGATAGAACGCCGCCGGGTGCTGGTAAAGACCGGGGCGAACATATCTTCTTCTTCGTTCAGACCGGCCATACTCATTAAGGAGTGATCGGCTTCATCACGAATAACGTCAACAACGTCATCGATGGTGATCCGGCCGAGGAGATGATTTTCTTCATCCACCACGGCCGCGGTGATTAAATCCCGGTGTTCGAACAGGCTGGCAACTTCACGTGCATGTTTTTCTGCCAGGATACCTTCAATATTAGAAATCATGATCTCGCTAACAAGCTGTTGCGGATCAGTGGTCAGGATTAAACTTAATGGTAGTAAGCCGAGATAATGGTTCTCGCGGTCAACCACGAACAGGTTATCAGTGCCTTTAGGTAATGAGCCTTTGCGCCTGAGGTAACGTAATACCACGTCGAGTGTAATGTCTTGCCGGATAATGATGGTATCCAGATCCATCAAACCACCGGCAGAATTTTCATCGTAAGATAAAATTGATTTTAGGCGAAGGCGTTCCTGTGTTTCCAGGCTAAGTAAAATTTCCTGGATAACATCCTGTGGCATTTCAGGAAGAATATCGGCAAGATCATCGGTATCGAGTGTTTCGGTTGCCGCGACCAGCTCATCGGTCTCCATGGTATTAATGAGTGCGGCTCGCGCATCTTCATTTAAATGGAGCAGGATTTCACCATCGGTATCTTCTGGTATATAAGGCCAGATTTGTTCACGTTGGTTGCCGGGGAGTGATTCAAGCAGGTGAGCGATTTCAGCAGGGTGTTTCTCGCTCAGGAGTTCAGCAATCTTATCCGGTTGCTCATCACGCAAGCTATCACTGATCGTTTCGATCAGTGTGTTATGTAAGTCTTCTTGTTGAGATGAGCTGTCAGGCATAATGAACCCTCATTGGTTGCTAATGAGTGTAATACCTACAGACAAAAAAGTGAACTCTATATAAAATAATAGCTTAAGTAAGATACTGAATCTGCTTTATCAGAAAAGGAAATAGCTAAAATTGTGACTGTTGAGAGGATAAAGTTTTATTCCACTTCAAAGTTATCGGTTCAGCTTTACTCTGCTTCACCAAAGCGGTTTTCGATAAGCTCAATAAGGGATTGCATGGCTTGTTGTTCATCTGCACCATCAATAATGAGTTCTATATCGCAACCCTTTGCCGCGGCCAGCATCATGACGCCCATAATACTTTTACCATTCACATCCTGACCATTTCGTTTTACATGAATCTCGGACTCAAACATAGAAGCCTGGGTTACAAATTTAGCAGCTGCCCGCGCATGCAGACCCAGCTTGTTTACGATGGTTGTTGTTTGTTGTAACACGGTTAAATTTTTTCCTGGATTATTTTTCTACTTCGATAACGCCGTTCTGTCCACCACTCACTGCTTTATTTGCCAGTTTTTCAAGTGATAGATCGGGGTAATTCATAATACGGATTAACATGGGCAAGTTGAGGCCAGTTATAATCGTGACATTATTAGATGCGAGTTTTGTCGCGATATTACTTGGAGTAGAGCCAAACATATCAGTGACAACCAGTACACCATCTCCCTGGTTTAATTTATCCAGGTGGGCCTGGGCTTTTTGTAACCGTTCTTCAGGATCGCAGTTTTGAGAAACAGGAAGAATCTCAAAGGGGAGCGGACAACTTCCTAATACCGATAACGCTGCATCGAATAGGGCCCCGCCTACATTGTTATGTGTAATGATAAGTAAACTAACCACTACGATATTTCCCTGTGCCTTGAAAGGACGTTATTGTGTTTATTTTTGGTTAAATTAGCAAGTTTATTTACCAGGTAAACAGAGCGGTGTTGCCCGCCAGTGCAACCAATGGCAATGGTGATATAGCTGCGATTATCTGCTTCAAATTTAGGGATCCATTTGTCGACAAAATTCATCACGTCATTCAGCATATCTCTGACTTCATTGTGCTCAGCAAGATAGTCGATAACGGGCTTATCGAGGCCGGTTAAATTTCTTAATTCTGCTACCCAGTGCGGATTGGGTAAACAGCGCACATCAAAAACAAAGTCTGCATTGATGGGGACGCCGTGTTTGAATCCAAATGACTCAAACATAATGGAAATTGTTTGCTTATCGGCTTTCTTAACCCGTGCTTTTATTAAATCTCTGAGCTGGTGTACATTTGTTGCACTGGTATCCAGGCGCAGGTCAGCTTTTGATGAAATAGGTTCGAGTAAATAACGTTCCTGGATAATGGCTTCATTCAGTGGCGTTTCCTGGTTACTAAGCGGATGTTTGCGACGGGTTTCACTAAAACGTTTAATAAGTGCTGCATCACTGGCCTCGAGGAAAAATATTTCGCAGTCAATTTTGTTCTTTGGAAGTTGCTGTAGCTGTTGTGGAAAAAGATCGAACTCGGCAGCGACATTCCGGGCATCAATACCAATAGCCACGTATTCATGTTTTGCGCTAATAATTTCACTGGTTAGTGCTTCAAGCATGTTAATCGGTAAATTATCAATACAGTAGTACTCAAGATCTTCGAGTACCTGTAATGCAATACTTTTACCTGAGCCAGATAAACCGCTGACAATAACCAGTTTCATATTAATATTTGTGTATGAGTTAAATTTCGTTAGTTGAATTTGGATGAATTAACACAGCATAGCACAAGAATTTACTCTTCACTGTTGATGAGTTCCTGTTGACGTTTAATAAAATCATTAGCCGCACTGTAGCCGTTTAAGAAAAGTACATGATTACGTACCGCGGCTTCGATAATAACTGCAACATTACGTCCCGGCGCAACCGGGATCTGTACCTTTGGGATTTCGACATCAAGGATGGTTTGGTTATGATGTGTACCACCTATACGATCAATCTCCCATAGTTTCTTATCAGCTTTAGTGGTAGAGATATTTTCAAGGTGAACAATAAGTCGTAATCGCTTGGTCTCAACAATAGAACTGTCACCAAACATGGCACGAACGTTTAATATACCCAGCCCGCGTACTTCTAAAAAATCTTTTAATAAAGCTGGGCTGCGACCTCGAATACTGTCCGGACCACTTCGTCTGAACTCGGGGGCATCATCGGCAATGAGTCGATGACCACGGCTGATCAGTTCCAGTGCCAGTTCACTTTTTCCTATCCCACTTGGCCCGGTTAGTAATACACCGATACCCATAACTTCCATAAAAACACCATGCAGAATTTTACTGTCACTGAGCAAGCGTCCAAGATGGTACTGTAATAGCTCGGTGAGATTGTTACTGGGTAAGATTGATGAGAGCAGGGGAGTGTTAGTGTTATTAGCAAGCTCAATAAATTCTTGAGCAATCTTTTGTTTTCTGCCTATGCCGGCAAAAATTATCATGGCGGGTTTACATTTAAACAGTCGTGAAATGGCATCATCGTGTGAGTTTCTGCCCAGCTGGTCCAGGTATTTAACTTCTTCAGGGCCAAGTACCTGAACCTGGTTAGGTTTAACCAGGTTAAGATAACCCGCAATAGGAGTACCCGATTCTGATTTCTCATTGGAGAGTAAACGGCTTTCCCCTTTCTGACCCGCTTGCCAGTACAACCCCAGCATTTCGCCATGACTTTCAATAAAATCGCGGGTAGTGAGATTGTTTTTAATCATCAGTCAGGTTTTTGCCACTTTGTCAGGAGCTGGAAGATTTCATCTTCGTTTTGACTTTGGCGTAATTTCAGGCGGAAGTTTTCATCATTAAACATAGATGCTAATAAGGCCAGCACCTGTAAATGTTCATCGGTTGATTCTTCCGGGACAATAAGTGCAAATAAAATATCAACGGGTTGATTATCAATAGCATCAAAGTCAACGCCCTGGTTGAGCTGTATTAATGCACCGGTAATATTTTCACAGTTTTGAATACGTCCATGGGGTATGGCAATGCCATACCCCACACCGGTAGAACCTAAACGTTCACGTGAGATTAAGCTGTCAAAAATGTTGTTAGCATTTAATTGAACTTGATCCTGGGTTATCAGGTTAGCTAATTCTTCAAGTGCGCGTTTTTTACTGAGAACATCAACACCTTTTTTTATGCGATTAACATTAATAATTTCTGATAATTGCATAGAGTGAGTTTTCCTTAGTCTTCCAGTACAGGTTGTTGATGTTTAATTTGATTACCTTCAGAACGGTGGTGATCTTTCAGTTTTTCTTTGTGTTTTTTGATTTGGCGGTCAAGTTTGTCGGCCATTGAATCAATTGCAGCATACATATCTTCTTCGGTTGAATCTGCAAATAAACTTGCACCATTAACATGAACAGTGGCTTCAGACTTTTGTCTTTGTTTTTCAACACTGAGAATTACATGGACGTTATTTACGTGGTCAAAATGTTTTTCGAGGCGTTCAAGTTTTTCTGCTACATATGCTTTGAGTGAATCGGTAACCTCTACATGGTGTCCAGTAATATTTAATTGCATAGTTTTCTCCTTTGCTCGCGTTTAGGCGAGACGTTTACGTTCATTAGACGGTGGAATCGCCAATGACTCTCTATATTTAGCAACGGTTCGCCGTGCAACATTAATTCCCTGTTCTTCGAGGATAGTCGCAATCTTGTTATCACTCAAAGGTTTTTTGGGCATTTCTGCTGCAATCAGTTTTTTAATTAATGCACGGATTGCAGTTGCTGAACATTCCCCTCCACTCGCGGTACTAACATGGCTGGAAAAGAAATACTTTAATTCAAAGATACCACGGGGGGTATGCATGTACTTTTTAGTTGTAACGCGGGAAATAGTCGATTCATGCATTTCAACAGCTTCGGCAATGTCATGCAGAACCAGGGCTTTCATTGCTTCTTCCCCGTGCTCAAGAAATTCTTTTTGCCGTTCAACGATACAATGTGCAACCTTTAATAATGTTTCGTTACGACTTAATAAACTTTTTATAAACCAACGTGCTTCCTGCAGATGATTTTTCATAGAAGAATTATCATCAGAGTTTTTAACATCTTTAATCATGTTGGCGTAGGTTGAGTTGATGCGTAGTTTTGGCGCGGCATCAGAGTTAAGTTCAACTCTCCATGTGTTATTTACTTTTTTAACAATAACATCAGGAACAATATATTCCGCCTGGTTAGCTGTAACCTGTCCACCTGGACGAGGATTCATACTTTGAATAAGCTGTATCACATCCTTAAGATCATCTTCAGAAATTTTCATCTTACGCATCAGCTGAGAGTATTCGCGGTTAGCCAGCAGATCAAAATAGGTATCAACTAACAGGATTGCGTATTCGCGTAAATCTATATCATTAGGCTGGCGATGTAGCTGAATTGAAAGACTTTCACGTAAGTCACGTGCACCGACTCCTGCTGGATCAAAGTTTTGTACCTGGCGTAAAACAGCTTCGACTTCATCCGTTTCAACTTCGATATCATCCTCGCCATCAGCATCAGCGAGAGAGGCCGTGATCTCTTCGATACTGGCTTGTAAGAAACCGTCATCATTAATTTCATCAACAATTACTTCGGCAATTGCTGCATCTACTTCACTAAAGGGTGTCATCTTGATTTGCCAGCGTAAATGTTCATGCAAGCTTTCGCTGCTGGCAGTATAAACTTCGGGTTGATCATCAGCGTTATAAGTTGATGAAGCAGATGAAGTTGTAGTGGGTAAGACTGAATCGTAAATATCATCCCATGATGTATCAACGGGTAAATCATCCGGCATGGTGTCAGATGAAGCTGTATCTGTAGCTAATTCCAGGTTTTTTTCAGCTGAAGTTTCTGCATTCTCTAAACTAGTTTGATTCGCTTCTTCAGATGAAGATGTGTCACTTTCATTATCTTCACCCATTTCCAACATCATGTTTGAATCGAGCACATCCTGAATTTCTGTACTTAATTCAAGCGTCGACAATTGCAGCAAGCGAATCGCCTGTTGAAGTTGAGGGGTCATGGTCAAATTTTGACCGAGTCGGAATTGGAGTGCTTGTTTCATATAGTGTTATTAAAGTGGCCGGACCTTCAGGAATATTATAACCGGCTTATATATAATTTTAGCTTATTTTAAAGAAATGTGTAGTACTGAATTTTTACGCTATCTAACGATTAAAGCTTGAAATTTTCACCCAGATAGACTTCCCTTACCTGCTTATTTACAAGCAAGTCATCAGGATCGCCACTCGCAATCACTTCACCGGCATTCATAATGTAACCACGTTCACAAATTCCCAGCGTTTCCCGAACATTGTGGTCAGTAATTAACACACCAATACCACGCTCTTTTAAGTGTTGAATGATAGATTGAATATCACGCACTGAAATAGGGTCAACCCCGGCAAAAGGTTCATCCAGCAATATGAAACGCGGATCGGTAGCCAGTGCCCGGGCAATTTCAACACGGCGCCGTTCACCACCGGATAAACTCATACCAAGGCCATTTCGAATATGACCGATATGTAGTTCTTCAAGTAAGTCTTCGAGTTTCTGTTCCTGCTGAAACGGAGAAAGTTCTTTTCGTGTCTGTAATATTGCCATGATGTTATCAGTAACCGATAACTTTCTAAAAATAGATGCATCCTGGGGCAGGTAACCAACACCAAGACGGGCACGCAGGTGCATGGGGTAATCAGTGATATTATTTTCGCCAAGTGTAATCTGGCCTTCATCTGCGCTGATCAGTCCGGCAACCATATAGAAGGAAGTTGTTTTACCCGCGCCATTGGGGCCAAGCAAGCCCACTACTTCACCACTGTGAATTTCCATGGAAACGCCTTGCACAACTTTTCGTCCTTTAAATGTTTTACAAAGGTTTTCCGCTTTAAGGGTGTTCCTTGATTGATTATTCCCAGCTTGACTATTTATGGATTCATTCATTTTCTAGTTTTCACTATCTTTGCTTACTGCATCATTATTTTCTGCTTCAGGCCCTATGATGACATGAACGCGCTGGCCAGGGGTTGATGATTGTGAATCGTCTTTATCAATATTAACAGGGCCCTGTTTACCTGCGGCTGAAATTATTCGTTGCCGGGTATCATACTCGATTGATTCACCACTAAAGTGGCGGCTGCCCTGATTAACAACAGCCTGTCCCGTTAATCTTAACTTATCTTCTGTGATAAGGTATTCCATTTTCTTTGCCTGGGAATGTACCCTGGCTTCATTATCAGGTGCGTGTCTTACCTCTGCAGGTGAACCCATGATTAATACTTTGTCCAGTTTTTCTCCATTATAATAGAGTGTCATGGTGTCTGCTTTAATCTCCAGGGTATCTTTTTTTAATAATACCTTGCCTTTATAGATACTGATGCCTTTATTCTCATCAAGCAACATATAGCTGGCCTGGATATCAATTGTTTGCTGTTCAGTGGCGAAAGCCGGGCCAGTGCTGATTGCAATAGTCAGTACTGCGACCAGGCTACATAGTTTTAACGCGACTTTATTTTGCAGGTAAAACATAATGACTCCGGGTATTAGAAAGGAATTCAATTCTGTTTTTATTTAAGTCAGCACGTATGCCGTTTGCCTGTATATAACTTTTTCCCTTGTTCAGTTTTATTTTAGATTGTGTGTGTGCAATATTTTTTTCTGTATCAATAGTGAGTTGATCTGCCTTTAAATGGACAGGCACTTCTTTAGTTTTGGAATGGAACTCCTGGTTAAGAATAACATTACCATTAAGATGAATAATTTCATTATTGTTTAATGTCTGAGCCTTATCAGCCTTTGCAGTCCAGGTTATTTTATTATTGTTATAAAATGTAAAGAACGGCTGCTGCAGTTTCATGCTGTTATCAGGATAATGCTCAAGATGCTGCGCTTTTATTTTATATGCAGGTTCACCCCTGTCATTCATCGTTGTAGAAGTGAAATTTTTCAGAAAGTAATCAGGGGTGTGACGTACTTTTTTTTCTTTTGTGCCCGGTTTTATATCGATAGATTCAAATATCCAGCCACTAACCACAGCCAGTAAAATAATCAGTAGAAGAGCTGTTAAGTAATGCAGTTTACCCATCAGCCAATGCTGCCCAGGTACTGTTCAAATTGTGCTTCAAGCGTGCCTTGAGCCTGCATAATAAGCTCACAAACATCACGCGCGGCACCTTGCCCACCAGGTTGTGGTGTTTGCCAGTGTGCATGTTGTTTTGCCAGTGGATGTGCATCCTGAACGGTAATCGCCAGGCCTGCACGTAACATAACCGGGAGGTCGATCACATCATCACCAACATAGGCCGCTTGTTCTGCAGAGATATTAAGTTCTTTTAAGATGCGTTCAAATGCCGGTAACTTTTCCTGTTGCCCCTGGTAAATATGCTCAATTCCAAGGTTTTCCATACGATGTATGACGACTTTTGAAGTACGCGCGGTAATAACGGCAACTTCAACACCTGTTTTTAAAAGCATTTTTATGCCCAGGCCATCCTTAGAAAAAAAAGATTTATATTCCTGTCCATCATCACCAACAATCAAACGTCCATCAGTCAGTACACCATCGACATCAAATACCAGGAGTTTAATTTTTGCTGCTTTATCCAGAATATCTTTCATTTCATATTGCCTTTTTATTTCGACATCAACTCGCAAACCCGGGATAAGTCTTCCTCGGTATCCACACCTGGACCCGGCGGAACTTCTGCCGTGATCACTTTTATTTTTTCACCGTAATAAAGGACACGTAGTTGTTCTAAAGATTCCGTTTTTTCAATATCACTGCTTTGCCATTCTAAATACTGGCGAATAAACCCGGCACGGTAACCGTATAAACCGATGTGACGTTGGTACTCCTGGTTGCCGGGTAATTCTCGCGGGGCTTCATTAAAGCCGTCGCGTGACCAGGGAATGGCGGCACGGCTAAAATAAAGTGCAAAGTCGTTAATATCGCGCACAACCTTTACCGCGTGAGGATCAAATAGTTCATCAATGTCGGTCAGCGGGGTACACAGGGTTGCCATCTTGAGATGAGCATCCTGTTCCAGTGCCTGGCCCACCTGGTTCAAACATACCGCGGGCATCATGGGTTCATCACCCTGGAGATTTATTAAAATTTGCTCATCATCAAACCCCAGTTGCTCGATCACCTCGGATAAGCGTTCAGTGCCCGATTGATGGTTTTCATGGGTCATACAAACCCGGACATCAATGCCTGAAATAGCGTCAGCAATTTCCTGTGAATCGGTTGCAACAATTACTTCCTCGGCTTCACTTTGCTTGGCTCGCCTGATGACATGCGCAATCATGGGCTCACCACAAATATCACGTAAAGGTTTTGCCGGTAAACGGGTTGAAGCGTAGCGGGCGGGGATGACGATTCGGAAGCTCATAGGGTATTTTGCCAGTTTAATATTATTAATAATTTGGGGTTATTCTAACGTAATGTCCCAATCAATGTCAGCGCCAGTGCATACCTATATATAATAGGTGGAGATTGACCCAACCGTAGCTTGCCATTACTATGTAAACTTACCTTAAGTCACTGAAATTATATAATTAATCAATGAAAATCTCCGCGTCTGTTTACTCCAGTAAGAGCCAGTCTCTGCCTGAAATCATTAAAGATCTTGATGTACACGGGGCCGATCTTTTTCATATCGATTGTAATGATGATTTGAGTGTTTTTGATGACATTGCTGAAATTAAAAAACTCAGCAAGACCCCGGTGGACCTTCATATCATCAGCTCGGAACCGGAAAAATTCTTCAGTAAAATAGAAGAGCTCAATGTTGATTTTGTCACCTTTCAATATGAAAACCTGCAAGGTCAATTAAACGTCCCTGAGAGTATTACCGCCCGCTTAGGATTAGCCATTACTTCTGATACGGATAATTCTGTCTTTGAGACTTACGCAGACAAGTTTGATTTTATTTTATTCATGACCACCACACCGGGACAAAGCGGTGGGGTATTTGATAAAACCAATTTTAAAAAAATCCGCCAGTTTCGTCAGCAGTTCCCGGACAAGCGTATCCATGTTGATGGTGGGGTTAATGGTGAAGTGTCATTCATATTAAGAAACATGGGTGTCTACGCATCTGTTTCCGGTTCTTATTTAATGACCAGTGAATCAATGGGCGCAGCGATGCTTAACCTGAAAACGCATGAAGTGGATTCTCATTTCCAGGTTAAAGATTTTATGCGTACTGCAGATGAAATTCCGTTATTAAAGAAAGAAGATCGTAGCGTGACAGGTATCCTGCAGTCGATTGAAGATTATGACGTGGGATTCACAATTTTAATTGATGATGATGGTAAACTTGACGGTATTGTCACCAACGCGGATGTGCGTAAAGGTTTACTGAAACACACCAGTAATTTAAATGACGTCACGGTTGAAGATATAACCAATACTGATCCCGTGAAAGCAAATGAAAATTTCAGCGTAATGGAATTATTACGTTTTATTAAACAACAGAGTTTTGCCATCTCCTATTTACCTGTTGTTGATGATACTAACAAAGTAACCGGCGCGGTTACTTTCTTTAATTTGATCAAAGGCGAGTTATGATTATTCATTTAAAAAGCAGCGTAGCTGACGCTGAAGTTGAAAAAATTGCACAAGAGCTGGATGCTTTTGTTGTTAAAAAACCAGAACATCATGTTTTGATTACACCCTCAGCATTACAGGAAGTTCCGGCGCAGTATGAAAGTATTACAGAAGAAAGCTTTGCCTTTTCAAGTGACATTCAGCTTGCCAGTGCTGATTACTTTAGTGAAACACGCGAGATTGATATTAATGGCGTGAAGATTGGTGGCACTAATAACAACACCATGGTGATTGCCGGTCCATGCTCGGTTGAATCTGAAGAACAAATTACCCAGTCTGCTGAACTGATGGTTGAACAGGGCATCAAGACATTACGCGCCGGCTGTTATAAACCACGTACTTCACCTTACTCATTCCAGGGTATGGGGCTTGAGGGTTTAAAACTACTGGATAAAATGCGCAGTCAATACGGTGTTAATATTATTACCGAAGTGCGTGACACCACGCATGTTGATGAAGTCATTGAGTATGCCGATATTATACAAATTGGTGCGAAAGCCATGTATGACCAGGGTATCCTGCGTACTTGCGGTAAGTCGCGCAAACCCATTTTATTAAAACGTGGCTTTGGTACTAACCTGCAGGAATTTGTCCAGGCGGCTGAATTTATTTTATCCGGTGGTAATGACAACGTAATTCTTTGTGAACGTGGTATCCGGACTTTCGAAACGAAAACACGTTTTACATTAGATTTATGCGGTGTTGCCTACCTGAAAGAATATACCAACTTACCGATTATCTTAGATCCCAGTCATGCCATGGGGTACCGTTACGGTGTGCCTGATCTTGCGCGTGCATGTACTGCAATGGGTATTGAAGGTTTATTAATCGAAGTGCATCCCGATCCTTCTGTTGCCAAGTCTGATGCAGCGCAACAACTCGATCACGACATGTTCCGTGAATTATTAACCACGCTACGTCCGATTGCTAAAGCAGTAAACCATACGATTGTATAAAGCATAACAAGGCAAAACAGCATGACAATTAAAGCGGGTATAAAATTTCTCGGGCTGGATGTAGATGGTACATTG
>JAOUOK010000329.1 GCA_029880425.1 Gammaproteobacteria bacterium | reverse complement strand
TATCCAGAATGGATGCATTGCAGGGACAGGCTATGAGCCAGGAAACAAAACATCGTCATGAAGCAGTGCTTAGAAATATTACTGCAGCACTTTCAAGAATTGAATCCGGTGATTATGGTTACTGCAAGCATTGTGATGAAGCAATTTCGAAAGAGCGCCTTGAAGTTGATCCCGCTGCAATACTTTGTATTAACTGCGCTAACCAGGCCGAAAGGATTTAATACTTATGCCTGGTAATTTTTGGGAAGAAAAATCACTCTCTGAAATGAATCAGGAAGAGTGGGAATCCTTGTGTGATGGTTGTGGTCGTTGTTGTTTAAATAAACTCGAAGATGAAGATAGCGGGGAAATTTATTTTACTAATGTCGCTTGCAGGTTTCTTGATATTGAAAAGTGCAGTTGTGTCGATTATGAAAACCGTAAGACCATGATGCCTGATTGTATGATACTGAGTGCCGATAATTATGAAGCCTTGGAAGTGATGCCTTCAACCTGCGCCTATCGTTTATTACAACTTAATAAACCTTTACCAGAATGGCACCCGCTTATCTCGGGCAGGAGAGAAAGTGTCAGCGAGGCAAATATTTCAGTTACGGGAAAAGTTGTATCAGAAGATCATATTCACTATGAACAGTTACCCGAACATTTGATTAACTGGATAACAACTAAATAAAGCAGTAAGAAGGTAAAGAATAAATGGCAAATGATGTAACACTTATGTCGGATGAGGAATTACGTGCTCACTTACACGGTGAAACCAGTAAGTTACCCTGGGTTGATTTACAAAAGCATTTTGCGCGTGGCGTTGTTTTTAAAGTGGCGCGTGGTACCGATATTTTAGATGTGGCGATCGTGATGAGTCGGGATGATAAAGATACACTGAAAGAATGGATCGATGAAGGAAAAGTCATTGGTGCTGAAATCGATGATGCTAAAAAGTGGTTTGAAACTGATGCCAGTCTTTGGACTGTGGTTATCGCTCCCTGGGTGCTGGTTCAGGAAATCGATAAAAAGCTGGACTCCTGATAATGAATTTTGATCCCCGCCTGTTAAAAGACTGTGAAGTTATTGGTAAATTTAAATTGTGTTACGTCTTGTTAATGCGGGACGCAAATTATCCCTGGTGCATCCTGGTGCCGGATCGTGAAGGTATGACAGAGGTTTTTGATTTATCAGGTGATGATCAACACCAACTTAATACTGAATCATATGCCCTATTAGAATATTTAAAAAAAGAATTTAATGCAGATAAAATGAATGTTGCGGCCCTGGGTAATGTCGTAGCGCAATTACATATCCATCATATCGTACGATATAAAACAGATATTGCCTGGCCTGCACCTGTATGGGGAGCATTCCCGGCAAAAGCATATAGCCAGGTAGAATTAGACCAGCGCATTAATCGCCTGGTGAAAGGTTTTTCAACCTTAAATCTTGATTTTCATGTAACACAAGAGCCAAGTGACAGATAAAAAAAATAATGAAAACTGGGTTGTTTATATATTGGAGTGCAGCGATAACACGCTCTATACCGGAATTACTAATAACCTGGAAAAACGTTTGCTACAGCATAATACAGGTACGGAAGGTGCAAAATACACGCGCGCGCGCCGCCCTGTAAAATGTGTTTATAATGAAGAACAAAAAAATCGTAGTGATGCGACAAAAAGAGAGCTTATAATTAAAAAACTGAGCCGGGTTGAAAAATTAAAATTAATTAACTCAATGTAATTTTATTATTTGTTTTATTACTTCAGGTGAATTCAGTCATTATGGGTACAGCCGCTAATAATATTAAGACAGATAAACTGGTTGTCGTTATTGCTTCTTTATCAATACTGGCAATTTCTTTATTTTTACAATATGAATTTAATATCAAGCAGGCATTATATTTTCTTCTCGGCATTGTGCTGGGTGTGACACTGATGCATGCCGCCTTTGGTTTTACCGGGGGCTGGCGAAAATTTATTCGTGAGCGGCACAGTGTTGGTATTCGTGCCCAGATTTTATTACTGATCTTTTCCTCTATTTTATTTTTCCCCGTGGTGGGTAATGTGCTGGCTGATGTATTCCCGGATTTGAATACCAGCGCCGCGTTAGCGCCTGTTGGGGTATCAGTGCTGGTTGGTGCCTTTTTATTTGGTATCGGCATGCAACTGGGAGGAGGTTGTGGTTCTGGCACCTTGTTTACCGTGGGCCAGGGGCAAACGGATATGCTGATCACGCTGGGCTTTTTTATTGTTGGTGCAACACTCGGTTCTTATCATTTAGACTGGTGGATGACATTACCCAGTATTGGCACTGTATCTTTAATTTCAAAGTTGGGCTGGTTGCCCGGTTTAGTTTTACAACTTTCCGTTCTTATTATTTTATACCGGTTTGTATCTGTAGTAGAGAAGAAGCGTCATCAATCGCTGCAGGATTTTTCAGTTAAACGAAAACCCGAAACGTTTCTTGATCAACTTATTTTTGGCCCCTGGCCTGCCTGGTGGGCTGTCATTGGTTTAACCCTGTTTGGTTTTGTAACTTTATTATTAGCTGGCTATCCCTGGTCTATTACGTTTGCCTTTGGATTATGGGGTGCAAAAATCTGGACAGCGCTTGGAGGTGATGCGGCAAACTGGGCATACTGGTCGTCAGGTTACCCGGCAAAAGCGCTCAATCAAAGCGTGTTAGCCGATATTACCTCGGTGATGAACTTTGGTATTGTTATTGGTGCCATGTTAGCCGCGGCTTTAGCTGGCAAGTATGCACCGGCGGGTAAATTAAAATCTAAACGTGTACTGACAGCCGTTATTGGTGGGCTTTTACTGGGTTACGGTGCGCGCCTGGCTTTTGGCTGTAATATTGGTGCTTTGTTAGGCGGAATTGCGTCGGGTAGCTTACATGGCTGGCTATGGTTAGTCATGGCCTTTATTGGTGGTATCGTCGGGGTGAAAATTCGCGTCTGGATGAAGTTTGATAAACCTTATGGAAAAGCCGCATGAAGAAAACGAATCGTTTAATTGTTGGTTCGGCCTTTGGGCTTGCAGCGATTGCGGTCGCCATTGATCATACCCAGCATCGTCTACCGGAGCCGGTAGCAGCAACACAGGAACATGTTGATATGAGTGATGAAGAAGAAAGTCCATGTGGAATGGGCGGAATGGGATCGCCATGTTCTATGCAAGCCGACACTATGGAAGATGAAGAGTATGAATTAGAATCTCCATGTTCAATGAGCTCGGATAGCTCACCATGTAGCATGGGTGATTAGCCAGGC
>JAOUOK010000328.1 GCA_029880425.1 Gammaproteobacteria bacterium | reverse complement strand
GCACCCTTGCTCAAGAATGTGGTGAAATCAGGCGAACGCATGGTGTTTGTTGATGATAAAGGTAAAGATGCGCGTACCCAGTTCATACCTTACTGCGTCACAGAAAAAGCGAGTTTAATGACCGTTAAACTCGATACAGGTCGAACTCATCAAATTCGGGTACATTCACAATACTTGGCAATGCCCATTGCGGGAGATGAAAAGTATGGTGATGATGATTTTAATCGAAAAATGAAAAGTATGGGCTTGAAACGTTTATTTTTGCATGCATATTCATTAAAGTTTTATTTACCCGATCCCGAAACAGATAAAGATATTTTAATATCAGTACAAGCACCACTTGATAAAGAATTAATTAAAGTATTGAACAAATTGAAAATTGAATTATGAACCACCAGGCAAAACTTATTGTGTTTGATTGGGATGGAACACTGATGGATTCCGCAGCCCATATTATAGAATGCTTACAAACAGCGCTTATTGATCTCAATTTACCGCAAAAAACAGACGATGAAATAAAAAACATCATTGGTCTTGGTTTAAGAGAAGCTTTATCTGTTTTATTACCCGGGGCGAGTGCTACTGATTTAAATGCATTAACTGCCCGTTATCGTGATCATTTTTTCAGCGAAGAAAAAGAAGCCAGTTCACTTTTTGCTGGTGCACGTGAACTAGTTGAAGAATTACATGAGCAGGACTACTTTCTTGCTGTGGCGACAGGCAAAGGACGGAGAGGTTTAAATAAAGTACTTATTGAAACAGGCCTGGGGCATTATTTTCCAATTACTCGCTGTGCCGATGAGTCACATTCAAAACCACACCCACAAATGTTACTTGATATTATTGATTGGTATGGCGTAGAAGCAAGTGAAACTATTATGATTGGTGATACTGACTATGATCTTCAGATGGCTAATAATGCACAATCTCACGGAGTCGCTGTTACCTACGGGGTTCATGACAAGCAACGTCTGCTTGATTGTAATCCTTTGACATGTGTAAATAATATCGAAGAATTAAGAAACTGGCTTTTAGATTAATTATTAAATTACTTTAAGGAAAACACTCATCATGACAGATGAAATTAAAAGTACGGGCAGTAAAGAAGAATGGCAAGCTGAAGTTATTAGCAAACTAGCATTCGCTGCTGTTGATGAGCAACGCCGTACTCGTAGATGGGGAATTTTCTTTAAAGCACTATTCTTTTTATACCTGTTAATACTTTTAATCATGGCAATGTCATCGTCTGATGGTAAAGGCAATATAGGTAAAACTGCAGAACATACTGCGCTTGTTGAAGTAAAAGGTGTGATTGCAGATGGCAGTGAAGCCAGCGCAGATAACATCATAAGGGGACTTAGGGATGCCTTTGATGAACCGAAAGCCAAGGCAGTAATATTAAGAATAAACAGTCCTGGTGGAAGTCCGGTGCAGGCAGGTTATGTTTACGATGAAATAAAACGTTTACGTAGAAAGCATCAGGATAAGAAAGTTTATGCTGTCATTTCTGATATGTGTGCCTCTGGTGGTTATTATATCGCAGTGGCGGCTGATGAAATCTATGCTGATAAAGCCAGTATTGTAGGCTCTATTGGTGTTTTAATGAATGGTTTTGGTTTCACCAAGGCGATGGAAAAAGTCGGTGTTGAACGTCGTCTGTACACTGCAGGAACAAGCAAAGGATTTCTTGATCCTTTCTCGGAAGTTAAGTCATCAGATAAAAAACATATAGAGTCTTTATTAAGCACTATTCATCAACAATTTATCAATACCGTAAAAGAAGGGCGGGGTGAGCGTTTGCAAAATAATAAAAAGTTATTTTCAGGCTTAATCTGGACAGGTGAAGAAAGTGTCGAACTGGGACTAACCGATGGTTTAGGCAGCAGCAGTTTTGTTGCCCGTGAAATTGTTGAAGCTGAAAAAATTATTGATTACACGCCACGACCTAATTATTTAGATCGCTTTGCCGATCGCATTGGTGTTGCAATGGCCGGAATACTGGATCGGACTTTTACTTTACGTTAATAAAAGGGAGCTAAAAGCTCCTTTTTTTATTTAAATAAATTTATAAATTTTTTCTAGTTTACCAGGTAGAACTATTCGGTAACCTTCACACTTTAAAGTATTAAAAAGTTTTCATGTTCAAGCATATTAACTAAACGAATCAAGGGTAGCCCCATTAATGTGTTGGGGTCATCACCCTCGAGTTTCTCAAACAAGACAATACCCAGTGCTTCAGATTTAAAACTGCCAGCACAATTATAGGGGGTTTCTTTTTGCAAGTAGTTTTCAATTTGCTGGTCTGTTAATTCGCGGAAGACTACGTTAAATGGAACAACTTCAGACTGATATTGCTTTGTTGATGAGTTGTATAAGCATAGACCGGTATAGAAAGTTATGATTTTTCCTGAAGCATTTTGTAATTGCTTAACGGCATTTTCATGGGTGTGTGGTTTACCGATAATTTCACCATCAATGACAGATACCTGGTCTGAACCAATTACCAACGAATCACTAACTTTGTCTGCTATTGCTTTAGCCTTGGCAATTGATAATCGTTCAACTAATTGCTGAGGTGTTTCATTTTTTAATGCTGTTTCATCTGTTTCTGGTGAAGCTGTGTCAAAGTCGATTCCTAATTTATCTAAAATCGCTTTACGAAAAGGAGAAGTTGAAGCAAGAATCAGTTTCATGGCTTATTTTTTATTAAAGTTAAAAAACTTATTATAAACAATTACAAGCAGGAAAACGAAAGCAGTAATAACTTTTATTCAATTTCAATTAATGTTTCATCAGGTGTTACACTGTCTCCCTTCACTACATGAATAGCTGTAACTTTACCCGCAATCGCTGCCTGGATTTCAGTTTCCATTTTCATTGCCTCTGTAATCAGCACCGGGGCACCGGCCTGTATTTCATCACCAATACTAACCAATACCTCGACAATCACACCAGGCATTGATGTAGTAACATGTCCTGGTTCAGTTGCCCGAGGACGTTTACCCGACGAAGATTTTTTACGTTGTTCACCATCTTCTGAGTCAAGATCAAGTTCGGTCAGTGTTTCAACCATAATCTCTTCAGGTACACCATCAATACTTAGATAATAAGGGCGCATATCCTGAGTACGATGTCCTGCACCCGTTAGTCCTATATGATATGTTTCACCATGTATGGTGACATTAAACTCCGTAGCCACCTGGTTGCCATTAGTATCAACATTCGCGGGCTCAAGTGCTTCAGGGACCAGTTTTCCCTGGTCG
>JAOUOK010000327.1 GCA_029880425.1 Gammaproteobacteria bacterium | reverse complement strand
TGTCATGACTTACATAATAGTGCTCTTTTATATGATCAAAAAATACTGTCTCTGCCACACCGGGCCATTGATAAAGCTCTAACATAAAATTAAATAAGTTTGGATAGTCAACAACCCGTTTTTTATTACATTTGAAATGTCCTACATATACTGCATCAAAACGTATTAATGTCACAAATAAGCGCCAGTCGGCCTCTGTTATTTGCTTACCTGTTAAATATCGCTGATGATTTAAAATTTCTTCTACTTCGTCTAATGCGTTGAACAACCGCTTATATGCTTTTTCATAGGTTTTTTGAGTAGTTGCGAAACCCGTTCTATAGACACCGTTATTTATATTTTCATAGACCAGGGCATTTATTTTATCAATCCTTGCCTGTTTTTCCCCAGGAAAAAAATCAAGTGAACGTGCATATTCATCAACAATCAAGTGATTAAAAGCGCTATTAAATATTCGTATAATTTCAGATGATTCATTATTAACAATCATTTCATTTTTCTTATCCCATAAAACAGGGACGGTTACTATCCCGCTATAATCAGCCTGTGCTTTGATATAGGTTTCATACAGATGATTAAAGTTATAAAGTGTGTCTCCGGTTGTGGCTGGATAATCGTCTTTAAAACTCCATCCCTGCTTATCCATAAAAGGATGCACCACTGATACACTAATAATATCTTCAAGTCTTTTTAACTTCCTGAAAATTAATGTACGATGAGCCCAGGGACATGCATAAGAAACATAAAGGTGGTAACGGCCTTCTTCGGCATCACCGGGTAAAATCACATTACGAAACTGGGAATCTTTACGGACATATTCTCCATCTTCACTGACATTATCAAACCAGTCTTCCTTTAACTCACCTTTGACTAATAAACTCACCGTTGTCTTCCTTAATTTTTTATCTTGGAGTTAATACTCAGATGGTTATAGTTAAAAAGCCATCTGAGTCATGGGCACGGTTACTTATTATGTGATCCATCACAAAACGGAACATTCCCCGTTTTCTTGCAACCACAGAAGTACACTGTTTCATTTTTTTCAGCTGTAAACTCGACCGGCTGAAAATCTGTGCCCTTGTGTGATCCATCACAAAAAGGCTGGCTTTTACTGCGGCCACATGAACACCAGTAATAAGATTTACCTTCTTCAACTTCAACCACATACGGTGCATTTTGAGGGCTTAATGATTCTGACATTTTTATCTCCTGTTTTACTTTGAAAAATACTGCTTCAACTGCCGATATATTCTATTTACGATTATCCAGGCTAAAAGCACCGGCACCATGCTCCGCTATTAATAGTAGACCACCGGTAATAGCCATGTTTTTCATAAACATGATCATCTGCATTTGTTCTGAAAGGTTATTGTGGAAGATTAAAGCTGCCAACACGGTAAAACCGGCAAGTCCTAACGCAGCCCAGCGGGTTTGCCAGCCAACTACCAGTGCCAGCCCTGCACCGAGTTCAACCAGTATGACTAAGGGTAACAACATTCCCGTAACACCCATTGATTCCATGTAAGCTTGTGTCCCAGCATAGCCAATGATCTTATTGAATCCCGCCATCACAAAGATGTGAGCCAGTAATAATCGTGCTGCTAAGCTACTATATTTCGTCATTTTCCTACTCCTTTTCCCTGACTTAGATTTCAAATACCAATAAACCTAATATAGAGCAAATAATTAGATAAAAAAGTATATTATTCTGCTATATATCATCAAATAAACTGATATATTTCTATTATGAAAACCTACCCTCGAGTGACATTAGAACAGTGGCGTGTATTCCAGGCCATTATTGATAAAGGTGGCTATGCACAGGCTGCGCAATACCTGCACCGTAGTCAATCCGCAATCAGCTACGCCATGTCACGCCTGCAACAACAACTAGGGATCGCATTGCTAAAAGTTGAAGGCCGCAAAGCCCTGTTAACTGAACAGGGACAGATCCTGTTAGAACGCTCCCGCCTGTTAACAGATGAGGCCGTCGAAATTGAAAATTTTGCCTATCATTTATCACAAGGACGGGAAGCAGAAATTAAACTGGTTGTGGATGCCGCGTTTCCCAAAGACCTGCTCATGAGCGCACTGTCAAAATTTGCTAATCAAAGCCAGGGCACCCGGGTGCAGCTACGTGAAGTGGTACTTTCTGGTGCCAGTGATGCCCTGTTAAGTGATGAAACCGATATTGTTATCGGTGTACAGGCTCCATCTGGTTTTCTCTCTGATCCATTGTATGAAGTTGAACTTATTGCAGTGGCACATACTAATCATGCTCTTCATAAACTAAAACATAAAATTACTTCTGCTGATCTTAGTAAACATATGCACGTTGTTATCCAGGATTCAGGTGAAAAAGAAAAAATGGATATCGGCTGGTTAAGTTCACAGGACCGTTGGACGGTAAGTAGTATTGATAGTGCACTCAGTGCGATTGAACATGGCCTTGGCTATGGCTGGCTACCACGCTATAGGGTCAGCGAACAACTCAAACAGGGTTCATTAAAAGCCCTGTTACTTGAGCAGGGTGCAAGTTACAAGGCATTTTTATTTATAAGTTTTGCCCACCCGCAAAATATTGGTCCTGCTACACGTGAGCTTGCAACCATAATAAAAGACGTTGTAAAGAAAAATATATGAAGTAAGTTCCCGTATTATTGGGTTACTCGCACTGGTGAATTTCAACCAGCTAATTCACTGCGCACATTCTCCAGTATTTTTTTCATGTGCATAGAATCCTGCTGAATTTTAGTAAATTCTTCTACAGTCAATGGTTTACTGAAAAGAAAGCCCTGGATAGTTTTACAACCTAAGGCATGAAGGTAAGAAAGTTCCTGGGCCGTTTCCACACCTTCAGCAACAACATCTAAACGTAAGCTATGAGACAAAGCCATAATTGCGGTAACGATACCCGCGTTATCATTAGCGCTTCTATCCTGTACATTCGTAATAAACGAGCGATCAATTTTTAAAGTGTCAATTGGGAATTTCTTAAGATAACTCAATGATGAATAACCTGTACCAAAATCATCAATAGAAATTGCAATACCCATTTTTTTAATTTCATTTAGCACATCAATATTCCTGGTGACATCAGACATTAAGCAACTTTCGGTTAATTCAATTTCAAGATAATCTGCTGATAAGCCACTGTCTTTTAATGCCAGTTCAATACACTTAACAAAGTTGCCTTGTTTAAACTGAAGACTTGAAACGTTTACCGAGACCCGGAGCGGTTCCAGCCCCTGGTCCTGCCACTGC
>JAOUOK010000326.1 GCA_029880425.1 Gammaproteobacteria bacterium | reverse complement strand
AATGCGCGCTCTTTCGCCACTGCAGCTGCAGTGGATATAAAGAATGGCTACATAGCTCAGCTGGTTAGAGCACATCACTCATAATGATGGGGTCCCAGGTTCAAATCCCGGTGTAGCCACCATATTCCTAATTAAAACAGCCGCTTTTTTTAAGCGGCTGTTTTATTTCTAAATTATGCATCCAGACGTTTATGCTCCCAAGCGTTCTGAAATTTTCTTGCCAGCCTCTTTTACGATTTGTACCCATTCTTCTTTACGACGTTCTATAGGTGCCGAGATGGATAAGCCTGCTACCACGTTATGACTTGCGTCATAAATTAATACACCAATGCAGCCAACACCTTCCTCGGCTTCTTCATTGTCGTAGGCAAAACCCTGGTTCTTAACCTGCTGCGTAATATTAAGAAGATCTGCTTCTGTGGAAATCGTATGTGGTGTGTAGGATTTAAGTCCGGTTCGATCAGCATAAGCACGTATAAAATGATCACCCAGTTCAGCCAGCATCAGTTTACCAACTGCGGTGACGTGCAAGGGGGCGCGGCTGCCAATAACCTGTTCGACCCGCATCATGCGCTTTGCCGTGACACGCTCTATATAGATGACTTCATCACCTTCACGCACGGTAAGGTTTACGGTTTCGCCAATTTCATCGCACAGTGCTTCCATAATATCCAGCGCAAGTTCCCGAAGGTCAACGCCGCGCCGTACTTTACTGGCCAGGCGGACCAGTTTATTGCCGAGCATATAGTGTCCGGCTGCATCCTTATCAACAAACCCGGCTTCAATTAAAGCAGCAAGAATACGAAAAGCGGTCGAGGGGTGTAGACCACTATCAGCTGAGAGTATTTTTAGACTAACCGGATCTTCATATTGGCTAATCGCGTCGAGTAAACTGGCACTGCGGTCGATAACTTGTATTGATGACATATTGCCTCATATTTCATATTGTGAAAACGATTATGTATTGTAAAATTATAAAGTCTGAGCTATGGTTAGCACAAGTGTTAAATATATATTCGGTGGAGAAAAAACACCGTTTTTTTTGCAACTCATATTTCACAATGTGAAATATGAGTTGTATTGTGAAATTTTAGTTAGGTAAAAATAATGAGGGACTCACTATGAGCAGCAATAATTCAACTATTCCAGATTTCTGCCAGGGTATTCAACACTTCGGTGAGAAGTGGGCTGATTTTGACAAGCATGCTGCTCAGGCAGTGATTGCGGAAGGCCAAAGTGCCATTTCTAACAGTGCTGATGACGATAGTGTCTACCAGACTTTACTGGCTGCAGATGCACTGCGTTACCTAACACTTCAAGTGACAGGTGCAAAGGGCAGTGGCCATCCCGGTGGTTTTGCATCCAGTGCTGAAGCGCATGCCTCTTTAATGATGCTTGGGCATACTAATATCGTGACCGAAGTGGGGCATCACGCTCCCGGTTTCTATTCTTCGATGTTCCTTGATCGTTCTCTTGAAGACATGGGCATTAATAACATGGATGATATGATGGAGCGCTTCCGTGAACAGGATGGTTTGCTGGGTCATCTCTCAGGTGCAATTCCAGGTTTACTTGCTCCCGCTGGTCCACTGGGTCAGGGCCAGCATTTTGCGATGGCCGGTGCTTACCTGCATCGTGATAAATTATTCCCGGTAACTATCGGTGACGGGGGTATGGGTGAACCTTATGTACTGAACTCCATGATGCACTTCAATACCGCTTATCCGGAAGTGACGAACTTTTTACCGTGCCTGATCTGGAATGGTTATTCACAGGAACACCATTCAATGGTGTCTTTACATACTAACCAGCAAATGATCGATTACTGGACTGGTCATGGTTTTGACGAGGTTATCCTGATTGATGCAAAAGACTTTGATGACAGTGATCAGCAGGGTGCTTATGTTGATAGCAGTCACTTCTCATTAAAACAACGCCTGGCATTTACTAAAGCTGTATTACAGGGTGTTGATGCTGCAGCAAAATCTGCAATGGGTGGAAAGCTTACCGCGTTTATTATCAAGCAGTTGAAAGGTACTGGTGTACACACTGTTGGTGCCAAGTCGCATAACTTGTACCCGGCAGATACACTGGATCAGCCGCATATTATTGATGGCTTGCAACGTCGTGCCTTGCCAGCAGAAGCATGGCAACTGGTTCGTGATAACCTGACCCGCGCCGGTGGTGGTCCAGCTGCAAAAACTGTTGTGACTGAGGGTGAACTTGAATTTACTGCATTACCTGAATTGAGCATGGAAGAGTTTGCTGTTGGTGATAAAGCCGTACCTGCTACTGCGATGGGTGCATTGGTTGGACAGGTTGGCCTGTCAGATGCACGTTATGTTGTAACCAATGCTGATGGTAACGAAGCATCGGCAATGAAAAATATTAATGACGCGTTAAAAATTCGTCACCCGACTAAAGATGAGCTCTATAACCAGGAACCGAATGGCCAGGTTTATGAGCCGTTGAATGAAGATGCCTGTGCAGGTTTTGCGGCAGGCCTGGCATTGTTTGGTTCACGTTCAATCTGGTTATCGTACGAATCTTTTGCAATTAATGGCTGGCCGATTATGCAAACGGTTGCCCAGGCAATGGCAGAGCTGCGTCGTAAAACACCATCAACGGTTTGTATGTTTACTGCCGGTGCTTTAGAGCAAGGTCGTAATGGCTGGACTCATCAGCGTCCGGAAATTGAAAACTACTTCGCGGCGATGATGCGTAATGGTAATTCTTTCCCATTATTCCCCTGTGATGCGAACAGTATCCAGGCTGCTTTTGAATATGCGACAGACAGTTATAACAAGAGCATGGTGATCATTGCATCGAAAAGTCCGTTACCTGTATACATGACAATTGAAGAGTCACGCCAGGCGGTGGAAAAAGGTGCGGCAACGATATATGAATCTGAATCGGGCAGTAAAGGCACGGTAGTATTTGCGGTAACCGGTGATATGATCTTCCTGCCTGTATTTGAAGCAAAAGACAGGCTGGAAAGTGACGGATATAAAGTTCGTATTGTTGCTGTTGTTAATCCTCGTCGTCTCTATCGTCCATCTGATATTGCGTGGAACACGGTTTCACAACCGGATGGTAAGTTTATGGATGATGATCAATTCAATGAATTGTTTGATGGTGATGCATTACTGGCAGTAAGTGGTGGTCCAAGTGCCGCGTTAGAGCCTGTATTACTTCGCACACGTGCTCCTAAACGCGATACCTTCTGCTGGAAACGTGGCGAAACTACGGCAACACCTGCTGAAAT
>JAOUOK010000325.1 GCA_029880425.1 Gammaproteobacteria bacterium | reverse complement strand
AGAAAGCTTTCGACATCACCTCGATATTATTAAAGACCTCGACATTGTTGTTGTTGCCCGTTCAGGCGCGGAAAAAAGAACTAACCGCGAACTGCTCGAATCCTTATCTAAAAATTGGCATATTTTGAGAAAAAAATGCGAAAAATTATCTTAGGGTTAATTGGTTTTTATCGATACGTAATCAGTCCTTTGATAGGTCCACGTTGTCGCTATATTCCTACTTGCTCTGAATATTCACAAACTGCTGTAATACGATTTGGTGTAATAAAAGGTGGATGGTTAGCAATAAAACGCATCCTTAGCTGTCATCCATGGGGTAAGTCCGGTTATGATCCGGTACCTGACGCTTATGATGCCAAGAAAGAACATCATCATTAAAGAATTTAACTTAAGACATTAACAATAAAAGAAGTTTTCATTATGGAACAACAACGTCTATTTTTAACTATTGGTTTATTTTTCCTTTTATATCTCGCATATGATGCCTGGCAAATTGAGTTTGGCCCGAAGCCTGAACAGGTTGTGCAAACCCAGGCTGTAAATAATCCAGAGCAAGCAACCACAGCTGATGTTCCGATGGGTGCTGATACTACAACCAGACCTTCCACTGTTCCTTCATCCGTACCTAGTGTGGCAAGTGCTCCACAGGCAAAAGCATTAACCCAGGCACAACGAATAAAAGTTGAAACTGATGTTTTACGTTTAGAGATTGATTCACAAGGCGGCGATGTTCGTATTGTTGATTTAGTGAAATATCCAAAATCAAATAAAGATGATACAGAAGCATTTCGTATAATGAGTGATGCAGAAAAAGATTTATTTATCGCACAATCTGGTTTTGCTGCAAAGAGACAAGCGAATGATGGAACAGTAATAGCTGCGCCGAACCACACAACTATATATAAAGCAGAAAAAACTGAATACAAGTTAGCAGATGGAAAAGATTCAGTAAAAGTAAATTTATCCTGGACCAGCCCGGATAATGTAGAGTTTGTTAAAACATTTGAATTTAAACGTGGCAGCTATGAAATTACCGTCACTCACCAGGTTAAAAACAACAGTAAAAACACCTGGCGTGGTAACTTGTACCAGCAATTACAGCGTAAAGATTATGAAGATGAAAACCAGTCTTCATTTATTTATACCTATACCGGTGGGGTTTTATATAGCCCGGATGAAAAATATCAGAAGATTGATTTCTCTGATATGAGTGATGAAGATTTTAAGCGTGATGTAAAAAATGGCTGGGCTGCGATAATTCAGCATTATTTCCTTGCCGCATGGGTTCCGCCGGTTGATAGCCAACAAAGTTATTATAGTCGTGATTTAGGTAACTCACGGTATGCCCTGGGTATGAAAGCAAAAAATGAAGTTCAGGTTGCTTCAGGTTCAAACACGCTTTTTAATAATACTTTATATGTAGGGCCAAAAATTCAGCAAGACCTCGAAAAAATTGCACCGGGTCTGGAGTTAACGGTTGATTATGGCGTGCTAACGTTTATTGCAAAACCAATTTTCTGGTTAATGACAAAAATACATAATTTTGTGGGTAACTGGGGTTGGACCATAATATTATTAACAATATTAATTAAGTTGGTATTTTATAAGTTATCTGAAGCCAGTTATAAATCTATGGCTAATATGCGGAAGGTCCAGCCACGCTTAATGGCTTTAAAAGAGCGTTTTGGTGATGATCGTCAAAAGATGAATCAGGCCATGATGAAAATGTACAAGGAAGAAAAGATCAACCCGTTGGGCGGTTGCTTACCTATCCTGGTTCAGATACCAGTCTTTATTGCCTTGTACTGGGTTTTACTCGAAAGCGTAGAACTTCGCCAGGCAGACTGGATATTATGGTTTACTGATTTATCGGCTAAGGATCCTTACTTTGTATTACCTTTAATCATGGGTGTTTCGATGTTCATTCAGCAAAAGCTGAATCCGGCACCCATGGATCCTATGCAGGCAAAAATAATGGGTGCCTTACCATGGGTATTTACCGTGTTCTTTGCCTTCTTCCCATCAGGCCTGGTTTTATACTGGGTAGTAAATAATATTTTATCGATTGCACAACAGTGGTATATCACCAAGGTTGTTATCAAGGCATAAACTGTCATTCAAAAATGTTATGACCACAGAGGGCACAGAGTGACACAGAGAAATTAATATCTCTGTAAACCTCGGTGCCTTTTGTGGTTAAGTACTTTGATTTTTTAGTAATAGGTAATTTAGTGGCCGATCAAAATACCGATACCATTGCAGCAATTGCGACACCTCCCGGTAGAGGCGGGGTGGGTATTATTCGTGTGTCTGGCCCCTTAGCCAGTACAATTGCAGAAACTATTTTATGTAAAGTTCCTCAGCCACGGTTTGCCGATTACCTTCCATTTTTAGATCAAAATAACGAGGTGATTGACTCCGGGCTTGCCTTGTATTTTGTCGGTCCAAATTCTTTTACCGGGGAAGATGTTCTCGAACTTCAAGGGCATGGCGGTCCAATAGTGATGGATTTACTATTGCAGCGTGTTATTGATCTAGGCGCACGCATTGCTCAACCGGGTGAATTTTCAGAACGCGCCTTTTTAAATGATAAGGTGGATCTTGCCCAGGCCGAGGCGATTGCTGATTTGATTGAAGCCGGATCGGAGCAAGCAGCCAGATCTGCGGTAAAATCATTACAGGGTGAATTTTCACGCTGGATTGATGAATGTGTGGAAGCACTAACTCACTTACGCATGTATGTTGAAGCAGCAATTGATTTCCCTGAAGAAGAAATCGATTTTCTTTCCGATGGGCACGTGACTTCGAGCCTGGAAAGTATTCTTTCAGAAATGGACAAGATTTTTACCTCCGCACAGCAAGGGGTGTTATTGCGTGATGGTATGCGCGTGGTATTAATTGGTCAGCCTAATACGGGGAAATCCAGCTTACTTAATGCCCTTGCAGGACGGGATTCCGCTATCGTGACACATATTGCTGGAACGACCCGGGATGTGCTGCGCGAAGAAATCAATATTGATGGTATGCCGCTACATGTGATTGATACCGCGGGATTGCGTGAAAGTGATGACGTGGTTGAACAAGAAGGTATTAAGCGTACCTGGCTCGAAATTGAACAAGCAGATCGCGCCCTTTTACTGGTCGATGATAAAATGGGTATAACACCGCAAGATGAAGAAATTCGGCAAAAATTACCTGTATCTTTAGAGGTGACGATTGTCAGGAATAAAATAGATCTGACCAATACACTTGCCGCAATCAAAGAGGAT
>JAOUOK010000324.1 GCA_029880425.1 Gammaproteobacteria bacterium | reverse complement strand
TATCCATGTTTTCAAGCTCAGGTACCCATACTGGGCGCTCATTCTTATTTAAACTGTTATTTATCAAATAGTTAACATTACTCATTGACTTAATCTCTTAGGAATATAAGCTAACCATACTCATATTTATAAAAAAGTTCAACCTTTGTTCGCTAAAAGTTCTCTTTCTGTACTGCTAACTGCACCCGGGAAATCAGTTTCACCAGTTTGGGCATAAATTTGACGAAAAATTTGGAAATACATGTTCGAGGCGTATTTTTTCATAAGAATAACTTAACAAAATCCGCTAAAATGCCGCTCAATTTGTATATAAATATGGATAACATAGATGTCGTCTGAAGCTCAGTCTAAAAATAAAAATTCAGTTAGCCAACTCATCTTAATTATTAGCCTTGGGCTACTCGGGCTTGTCATCGGCTTCTGGTTAAGTCTGCAGCTTTTAAATGATGGCAATGATCAGAAAATGCCCCAGAACCTGGAGGCCACGGTATTACCAGATGCCCGCGCCCTGGTGGGATTTAACCTCTCAGATCATGACGGTGGCCCCTTTACACCACAACAACTACAAGGACAGTGGAGCTTTTTGTTTTTTGGTTTTACTCACTGCCCGGATGTTTGTCCAACCGCTTTAAAGGTTATGCAATCAGTCTGGAAAGCATTACCCACTAAAAAAGGTGAAACGGGCCATCCCAAATTATTTTTTGTATCTGTTGATCCTGATCGGGATAAACCTGCCACACTAAAACAATACGTTCAGTATTTTCATCCTGAATTCAATGCTGTAACAGGTCGCCTTGATGAACTTGATAAACTCACTAACCAGATTGGTATTCTCTACGGTTATGATGATAAAGACGATGGTAACGATCTCGAGTATACAGTTAACCACAGTGCCCAGATAATCCTGGTGGATCCCCTGGGACGTATGCGAGCGGTTATTTCACCGCCACATGTACCAGAAACCATTTCATCAAACTTTCAAACGATTCGCACCTTTTACGGAGATGAATAATGCTATTAATTAAATTATTTACACGTGTATTTTTTGTATTAGCGCTTTGTATCGGCACAGCAAATGCCGACAGTGCAATTAAAATAGAGAATGCCTGGAGTCCTGAAGCCCCGCCAGTGGCTAAAGTATTAGCCGGTTATATGACAATTCATAACCTTAGTGATAAAGATATTAAAATTAATAATGTTAAAAGCAGCCTGTTTGAACGCGTTGAAATTCATATCACGGAAATGAAAAACGGTATGATGAAAATGGTCAGGCAAGATAACCTAAATATTAAAGCTAAAGGTCATATCCTTTTAAAGCCGGGTGGGCTGCACATGATGTTAATTGGCAAGTTAAAACCTGTAAAAGCCGGTTCAACGATCCCTTTAACCCTGTCATTTGATAACGGTGAAACAAAAACAATTAACCTGAAAGTCACCACTGTTCCGAACCACAAATGATGAAATGTGGTTCAAAATGTGGGTCCAAGTGTGGCTCTAAATGCGGTTCCAAGTAAGGAACATGTTAACCACGTATATTTATAATTTTCCTGGAGTAACTTAAGTTGAAACTTCGTGCACGTCTGTTTATTGCTTTACAACATCTTATACCACAACATTTTCTTTCCAGGATGATGTGGCGGCTTACCCGTTGTAAGTATAAGTGGTTATTAAAGCTCACCCTGCCACTCTTTATCCGAATATTTAAAGTGAACATGGATGAAGCAAAAAATTCTGACTGGAGAAGTTATACAAGTTTTAATAACTTTTTTACCCGTGAATTAAAAGATGATGCCCGCGAGATTTCCAGCGACAATAAAACCATTATCTCACCGGTTGATGGTGCAATAAGTCAACTTGGAAAAATTAACAGTGATCTTATTTTCCAGGCAAAGGGCCATGCATATTCATTAACTCAATTACTGGGTGATCGAGAAGATCTTGGTGAAACATTCAGGGATGGTGAATTTAATACCATTTACCTTTCCCCCAAAGATTATCATCGCATCCATATGCCAGTTGATGGCACGTTAAAAGAAATGATTCATGTGCCTGGCGAATTGTACAGTGTTAACCCGACCACGGTTGAGAATGTCCCTGCCTTGTTTGCACGCAATGAACGTGTTGTCTGTTTATTTGATACGCCTGCGGGCCCGATGGCAATGATCCTGGTCGGTGCCATTTTTGTTGGCAGCATTGAAACTGTCTGGCATGGTGAAGTTACGCCCCCAAGACAAAAAGAGATTCGTAACTGGAAGTATGATGAAGAAACTATCAGTTATGCTAAAGGTCAGGAAATGGGACGCTTTAACATGGGTTCAACGGTTATCTTACTCTATGCCAATGACAAGATGGACTGGGAAAAAGAACTCAAAGCTGAACGATCTGTACGGCTGGGTGAATCAATAGCTGTAATTAAATAAAAATTAAAAATATAACCTCTGCACCACTGTAGTTTATGTTTTTATTTAGTTGGTCAGCCTTAGGGCTGACCTACGAATGATAAATTAATTAAGCCCTGTCAAAGGGAAAAGTTAATACATCATTTATATGCTCACTACCGGTTAAGACCATCAGTAAACGATCCAGACCAATAGCAACCCCGGAACAATCAGGTAAACCATGTCTTAACGCTTCAAGTAGATGATAATCAGCAGGAATACCCGCTAAGCCACGCTCTTTTCTTATTACCTGTTCTTTCTTAAATCGTTCTGCCTGTTCCTCGGCATCACTCAATTCATGAAAGCCATTAGCAAGTTCCATCCCGTTTATATACAGTTCAAATCGCTCAGCAATATCCGGCGGACCTTTTTTTATTTTTGCTAATGCTGCCTGGCTGGCTGGATAATCGTAAATAAAAACTGGACAGTTTGTTGGAAGATTTTTTTCTACTACCTGGCACATTAATAAATCCAGCCAGCTATCTCGTGCAGATTCCTGGATCGCATCATCCATTCCAACTATATCAATACCCGCTTTTTCAGTTGCCATTTTTAACTCTTCAATACTTGTATTAAAAGGATCAACCCCGGCAAACTGAATCATCGCATCCTGGTAAGTATAAAACTGGCTTCGATCTAACGTTATAAAATCTTTTGCAATAAACCGAACCAGTAAATTAACTTCACCCATTAATGCATGGTGATCAAAGTTAAGTCGGTACCATTCCAGTAAAGTGAATTCAGGATTATGTTTTTTACTTTGCTCTCCCTGGCGAAACACGGGGCAAATTTGATAAATTGATCCGCTTCCGGCAGCCAGTAAGCGCTTCATG
>JAOUOK010000323.1 GCA_029880425.1 Gammaproteobacteria bacterium | reverse complement strand
ACCCGGCCGCAACAAGGGACTAAAGACAGCCGAGCGTGTACCGATAATGACATCTGCCGCGCCTGCCTGGGTATTGAGCCAGGCCTGTAAACGTTCTTCATCATTTAAGCCAGAATGCATAATGGCAATACGGCCATCAAGTCGATTTAAAAAACGGTTAAGCAGTTGTGGGGTGAGGCCAATCTCGGGAACCAGCACCAGGGCCTGGTTACCCTGTTTTATGACCTGCTCAATGAGCTGCAGGTAGACTTCTGTTTTACCACTGCCCGTCACACCTTCAAGTACAAAAGCATGAAAGTTATCAGCATGCCTGGCTACGCCAGCTATCGCATCTTGCTGATCAGGATTAAGACGGGGTGCCGGCTGTACCGGTTTTGCGACGGGTAGAGCATTTTCCTCGGTAGAAATGACCCAGCCTTTTTCCTGCAGTCGTTTCATTACCGGGCGCCAGCCTACATGCTTCTCCGTGAGCTGCGAGTCGAGCAGCCCTGTGCTTGACTGCTGTAAGTCTCCTAGCAGGGCAACCTGCTTGGCCGCACGCGTTAATAATAGAGGGTCAACCTGTTGTCCTTCGCTTGTCAGCTGCCAGCGCCGGATACCTTTTATATGGGTGCTGGCACCCTGGCGGAGTTTCACCGGTAAGGCATTTTGCATGACTTCGCCAATGGGGTGGTGGTAATACAAGCTGCACCAGCGCAACAGCTGCAGGAGTTCATTATCAAAAACAGGCTTTTCATCTATGACTTCGATAACGGCTTTGAGTTTATTTGCCGGTACGTCCGTTTCATGCACAATCTCGAGCAAAATACCGACCAGGGTTTGGCGGCCAAAGGGTACCTTCACCCGCACCCCTGCTTTGGCTGGATTTGAGCCTGAATGTGCCGGCGCCAGGTAGTCAAAATGACGCCTGAGCGGGGTCGGAATGGCGATGCGGAAATAGCTGTTCATCTTTATTAAAATGGGCTCAATTATGCTTAAATAATTTCTTGTATTTATGCTGCTAAATATTGGGTAGTTAGCATAGCTTTCTTATATATATTCTAATTAAATCGAGCTAAGTTGTTGTCTATACAGCACTTTGCTAGTTATCCACAAAAGCTGTGGATAAGTCTGTGGATTATCTGTATTAATCAGTGATCTTTGCCCGTAATTACTAGATAAAAGTTAAATTGGTTACAATTTGTACTTATTATTTAATTGTTTATTATCAATAGGTTATATTATTTTTATAGCGTTTTTTAACATTTTGTGACAATTATTTGACGTTAAGTTATTGTTATCGTTAAAGCTGTGCATAAAAGTGAAAATTCTTTGAAATTTTTCTTGATCCCGTGAAAATTTTCCTGTAATCCAGCGCAAAATTTCATTAATTTCTTACAATTACTGTTTCTTAATAACGTTAAAGCATATTCAGGCAGTTTATCACCATCGGCGGGAATAAACTGCGGGTAAAAAATAGCCTCAAAAATGGAGAAGTGAGTATTTGATGTGGGACAAAATTGCACAACAAATTAGCAAGGCAGTAAAGCAGGATTTTGAGTTTAAAAAACAGTTTCCCGTTTTTGGTGGAGATATTAACCAGGCCAGCCAAGTTGAGGGCTTGCTTGAGGGAGAACCCGCTAGTTTTTTTATAAAGTTAAATAAAAAAAATCTGCTGGGCATGTTTGAAGCAGAGGCAGCCGGGCTTGGTGAAATTGACAAATCACAGTCTATTTATGTTCCACATGTTATTTGTCATGGTGTAGTCGAAAATCAGAGCTTCTTAATCCTGGAAAATCTTCAGTTAGGAAGTGGTAACGCTGGTTCAGCTGCTCGGCTGGGGCAACAGCTTGCTCAAATGCATAAAACAACCGCAAATCAATTTGGTTGGGTGCGGGAAAACACCATTGGCTCAACCCGACAGGTTAATAGCTATGAAAATAACTGGATTGATTTCTGGCGCAAGCACCGTTTAGGTTTCCAGCTTGAGCTGGCTAATACAGCGGGTTGCTCCAGGTCCTTACTCAGTAAAGGACAAAAGTTAAATGACAGGCTGGAAGCGTTTTTTAATAACTATGAACCTGAAGCATCCTTACTGCATGGTGATTTGTGGTCAGGAAATTACGCTTATTTAAAAAATGCTGAACCGGTTATTTATGATCCGGCCATCTATTATGGTGATCGAGAGGCTGATATCGCGATGACAGAATTATTTGGTGGTTTTTCAACGGGTTTTTATGCCGCATACAACGAGGCGTGGCCACTCGATCAGGGGTACCAGCAACGTAAAAGGCTTTATAACCTTTATCATGTTCTTAATCACTATAATTTATTTGGTGGTGGTTATGGCATGCAGGCTGAGAATATGATCGATCAGTTACTGGCATCGGTTTAATTGTGTCAAACAGCCTTTGGTTTTTAGTGCCAGCTTGATTATGATGGTGTGAATGAAAAATCGTGATCATTACATGCCAGGGTTTGACTGGCGTTTCCTTCTTCCGCGCTACTGGATGACCTGGCTGGGTCTGTTATTACTGTGGTTTTTGAATTTTTTACCCTTTAAGTTAAAACGAAGTTTAAGCAGTTTTATTGGACAAAAGGTTTATCAACAGAACGTAAAACGACGCAATATTGTTGAAACGAATTTAGCCATGGCTTTTCCTGAAAAGTCTCAACAAGAACGTGAACAGCTGGCATTAAGGTTCACCATCAACATGATTTTTATCCTGCTGGATTATCCATTGTTATTCTGGTCATCAAAGCAAACCTTGCATAAACGTATTCAATTTAAAGGTCTTGAAAATATTGCAAGCTGCCAGGAAAAAAATCAGCCGGTAATTTTATTGACCTGTCATATGTTGGCGCTTGAGTACGGCGCCCTGGCGCTGACAGAAAAAATAAAAATGGCGGGCTTAATTAAACCTGCAAGGAATAAATTATTTGAGTGGTTTATTGCCCGTGGACGAATGCGTTTTGAAGGTCAGGCTAAACTTTTTTTACGTGAAAAAGGAATCCGCCCGGTTATTCGTGAAATAAAAAAACAGCGGGCATTTTATTACCTGCCAGATGAAGACCTCGGGGAAAAAGCAAAAACATGCTTTGTGCCTTTCTTTGGGGTTGAAACAGCGACACTTACCGCGCTTGCACCGATGGTGAAAATGACGAAAGCAGCAGTACTTCCTGCAGTAACAATACTTGATGAAAAAACGGGTTGTTATCTATTGGAAATAGAAAAGCCACTTGAGGATTTTCCCGGAAAGGATCAGTTGAAAAATATGGAGAGAATGAATCACATACTGGAGCG
>JAOUOK010000322.1 GCA_029880425.1 Gammaproteobacteria bacterium | reverse complement strand
CGGACTGGATATCGTAAATGAAAGCGACATGGCAGAATGCATCGTTTATGAAGAGGCACTGCTCACGTTTCTTAAGACGAAGTTCTGGCCAAAGATTTATCACATGGCAAGGCGTACCAAGACACCCGAGTTTATGCCGTATTCACAAATGAGCAAGGTTGTAAAAGCAGGTATTACCAATGAAGAGATATCAACCGCGGTGCAGGCAGCTTTAAAACTTGGCATGCATACCGCAACGCAGGAGCCATCATTAACTAAACGTCTGAATCATTTGGGACGCGCAAAACCTGTACCACCTAAACGATTAACCAAAACGGCTGCAGAATACTATCTTGGAACCAACCTGGGAAAAATCATTCAGCTGTTTGATAAACGTTGGTTAGTCCAGTTACAAAAGAAAAAATAAACACTATTCAATAACCTCGATACGCATACCCACATCAACCTGGCCGCTAGCTTGCGCAATCACGTTCTGCCCAAAAAATATTTTATTATCACGCTTACGATAACCTATTAAGGTTTTAGTTAGCTCATCTTCTCTTTCGGCTGTTTCAGGATTAATACTGGGAATAACACAGCGACTACAGGGTTTAACAAGATGATAAAGAATATCGCCAATTTTTATTTTCTTCCATGAATCTTCTTCATACGGCTGGCAACCTTGTACGACAATATTGGGCCTGAAACGATTCATACTTACAGGGCTATATAAACGGCTGTTTAAATCTTCTAATGATGCCTGTGATATTAATAATAGGGGAAAACCATCACTAAAGGCCGTCTTGTCCCCCTTGTTTGCAAAGTTTAAATCAACCTGTCGAATTTCATCTGCAGGGAAATAAACCAGGCGACAGGTGACGCCTAAAAACCGGCTTAACCACTTAGCTGCTTCATCACCTGCGTCATAAGAATAGCACTCATCGTCCCAGACTTTTACTTTACACGTATTTACAGGTCCTGGAATTGTTACCTGCAAAGGTTCCATTGTTAAAGCTGATAACATGATACCCGTCTCAGTCAACACGGTATTAATTAAACACATTGCGGAAAGTTTTCGCTGGGTTAACATCATCCCGTTTTCATCGACTACCATCCAACGGCGGTCATCTTTTAAACCAAAGTCTTCAACCATTGTTGATTGCAGCTCAATTCCCCGGCATGACTTAACCGGGTAAGTTAAAAGCTGACTTACTGTTATCTTAGTCACCGGGCTCATCCACTACATGGCATTGTTGCAACAGGGCTTGCATTGTATCCAGGCCATGTTCACGTGCAAACTCAACATTACGTTCAGGTATTGATTCCGGATCAGGATGATGTTCGACAGCACGTTGCACACTGGCTTCACGAATAAGATGAAACACAGGATAGGGTGAACGGTTGGTATAGTTTGCTGCATCATTAACTTCGGCACCCTGAAAAGTATAATCCGGGTGAAAACTCGCAATTTGATACTTACCTTCATACCCCTGCTGGACAAGTAATTCTTCTGCTAATACCAGGCAATCTAAAAACTGGTTAAAGTTCTCCAGGTTTCGGGGAAAAATAATCAGTGTTGTTTCAGTATCTGTATTTTGATCAAGATAAATACATTCATTGAAAACTTCATTCAGCAGGCTGTTAAATTCAGTTTCATGAATAACGCGATACCTTACACTGTCCCGCTCAACTTCACGTTTAGCAAAGGGACAATAGTTGTGCGCGATGATAACTGTCTCAACCCACTTTTTAGTTTGCGCGATAATACGCTGATCATTATTTTGACTAGGCATAAGATATAAATCTGAAAATAAAAACGAGTATAACGGATTAATCCAGTAAATGGATAACTTCGTTCATTTCCTGTTTTGCCTGTGCAACAATAAGAGAGGGATTCTGGCCTTCAAGATTCAGTCTTGTAAAGGCTGGTAGTTCTTTTAACGGCGGCGCATCCATTTGCCGGCCCCCGAGCATTTCACAATGCAGCTGTCCAACCTGGATAACATCACAATAATCAGCCTTACTTACTTCGCGTTGCCAGTTTTCCGCTTCTTCGGTAACCGTGATCAACTCATCTTCAAAGTTCCACTGTTTTAATAACATGGCACCAACTGGAATTTTCAGGTGTTTTATTAATGACTCTAATAAACCGGCATTATCTTTAATCTCATCATGCTTATCCGCCCTGATAAGGATCGGTACTATACCAATATCATGAATTAATCCCGCCAGGAAAGCCTGCTCAGGATCAAAACCTTTAACTTTTTTAGCAATGGCGCGACTCAGTACACCGACACGAATACTGTGATGGTAATAAGTCTTCATTCTTTTTTTAACCAGGGGTGAATGAGCATGATATAAATTTCGGATAGTTACGCTCATAACAATTGCACGCATCGCACGTAAGCCAATACGTTGTACCGCACGCTTTATGGTTTGCACCGGTTGGCCAGCATACATAGCACTATTCGCCACCTGCACTGCACGCGCTGCAATCATGGGATCAATCTGGATAATATCGGCAATTTTCTGAATATCGAGTGTTTCATCCTGTATCGCCTTGTTAATTTTCAAGGCGACTTCCGGCATACTCGGCAAATCTACTTCGTTATGATTAAATTCCCGGTGGATTTCAGCAATCAGTGCTGCCTCATCATCCTGTTGCTGGTAATCACCGAAACTGATTCCCGCAGGTTCTTGTTTTGGTTTTATTGATGCAATATATCGCTCATAGGTTTCTTCATTTAAAGAAAGAAAACTTGCTGCTGTAAGACTGCGCGCTTCAAGCCCATGCGTATGAACCCTGAATAGTGATTGCTTTGCACGTTCTGAGCCGCTTTTAATTACCTGGAGAACCTGCTCATTAGCAACAAGTTCAACTTCTCCTTCAACCAGGTAAAAGTGCCGATCCATATGTTCGTCAGCAAAAAGAGAATCACCTTTTTTAAGGAACTCGGCACGGGCATCTTTTGCTAAATTCAGCAATGCCACACTACCCAGGTCTTCAAGCTCAGGTAAGCCAAGCAGGAATTTCAATAAACCAACGTTTGAAAAGGCTTCAGCCATAACTTACCTATATGTAATATATTTGAACATTTTTTTAGCTGTGCCATTAATTTAGCGACGCCCGTCTACATTCAATCTGTTACCATATATCGGTAAATTGCTAAATCCCTTTAGTCTCACTCACAAAATTACTTGTAATTAAAGCCAGAAAATTATAATGGATATTGGCCTGATATAAATATGAATAAAGTCGATGTAATTATAATCGGTGCAAGTGCCTCAGGCCTGATGTGTGCAATCGA
>JAOUOK010000321.1 GCA_029880425.1 Gammaproteobacteria bacterium | reverse complement strand
TACTCATGTTTTTTACGCATAACAGTTAATTATACGGCTCGCCGTATATTATGTAATATCCCGCGAGCCGGATATTGTTGTATTATTTTTATTAATTATTCATAATCCTAGCAGGTTCAGGAGGAACTGGCGATTATAAATTTGCTAAAGGAGTAGCATTATGAATGATCAATCTATCTCTCGTTTCTGGGAAAAATTTGCATATAAATCAAAAGAGTATGGTGTTAAACCCCAATCTGTCCGTTGGCTTGCTAAACATGCTGAGTTATATATTAAGTATTACCCTGATGTGAAATTAGCTCAACATACTGAAGATTTTGTTACGAAATATTTAACTAAGAAATACGGCGATAAAATGTTATTTGACTGGCAATTTCGTCAAGTTGTAATGGCATTAAGAATTATATTCACCAAAATGGTGCAAGTTGACTGGGCTGATAATTATTTATGGAAAGAATGGAATGACAGGGCAAACAGCTTAAAATCAAATAATACTGCAAAGAAAGAATATACCGAAGAAGATATAAAAAGACTAAAAGAATCTTTAACTGAAAAGAATGATTCTAATGATGGTTTATTTAAAAAGATTTTTTCTCAATATCCAGGGCATGTTGAGAACTTAATAAAGTCAATTAGATTAAACCGCTATGCTAAGAGAACAGAGAAAGCCTATCTCGGCTGGTTTTTGCGGTTTGTTTCTTTTAATGATATGAAAGACCCGGATGATTTATCTGAAAAAGAAATTATTGTTTATCTTGAATACCTGGTGTTTAAAAGAAAAGTATCTTCAAGTACCCAGTCCCAGGCATTAAATGCATTGGTGTATTTCTATAAGAATGTACTTGGCCGTGAATTAAGTGAATGCATTGAGTTTACGCGTTCTAAAAAACCTAAAAGATTACCGGTTGTTCTTTCGTCTAATGAAATTAAGAAACTCTTTAGCTTTATGGAGGATGATAGTATTCACAGCTTGATGGCAAACTTGCTGTATGGCTGTGGCATGCGATTAATGGAATGTGTGAGACTAAGAGTTCTTGACGTTGACTTTGACTACCAGCAAATCGTTGTTCGCCAGGCAAAAGGAAATAAAGATCGTGTTGTACCTATGCCTAAGAAAATATCGGATAAGTTAAAAAAGCAAATATTTGATGTGCAGATATTACATCAGCAGGATTTAGAGCAGGGTTATGGCAGTGTTTATTTACCAGAAGCCTTGTTAAGGAAATATCCTTCTTTTGATAAAGACATAAAATGGCAATACGTATTCCCGGCGACAGTTATTTCAAAAGATAAAGAATCCGGGATTATGCGCCGGCATCATATTCATGAAACGGTATTACAAAAATATATTCGTAGAATGGCCAATAAGTCAGGAATAACAAAAAGAGTGACCAGCCATGTTTTCCGTCATTCGTTTGCCACCCATTTACTTGAAAATGGTTACGATATTCGCACGGTTCAGGAATTACTGGGGCATGCGGATGTTTCAACAACCATGATTTATACCCATGTATTAAATAAACCGGGGGTTACCGTGACCAGCCCGTTAGATATGCTTGATGTTTAAGTTGAGGTTAGGCTTGTTGACAGATGGCATTCGCTATCGTGGCAAAGTCCTGTAACGATAAACGTTCAGGGCGGATAGTTGGTTCTATGCCTAGTGCTTCAATTTGTTCAGCACTAAGCTGGCCTTTTAATATGTTGCGCAGGGTTTTACGCCGCTGGCTAAAGGCATGGTTGACCAGTTTTGAAAAAATGTCGAAGTCATCGATAGCAACCGGTGGCTTTTCATGCGGGACAAGTCTTACGATGGCTGAATCAACTTTTGGCGCCGGGCGAAAGGCACCGGGTTTCACGGTAAACAGGTATTCAGCCTTGCAAAAGTAGTGCAGCATAATACCGAGTCTTCCGTAAGCGGAGTCACCGGGACTGGCGACCATGCGATCGACCACTTCTTTTTGTAACATGAAGTGCATGTCTTTTATGCAGGCATTGTGTTCAAACAGGTGAAATAACAGGGGTGTTGAAATGTTATAGGGCAGGTTACCGATAATGCGTAATTTTTTATTGTCCTGTTGTAGCTGGCAAAAATCAAACTTTAAGGCATCACCCTGGTGAATGGTTAAACCGTCATAACTGATAAATTTTATTTTTAGCAGGGGGATAAGATCGCGGTCAAGTTCAACCACGTCAATCCTGCCAATCTTATCGAGCACCAGTTCGGTTAAGGCGCCTTCGCCGGGGCCAATTTCAACAATATGATCATCCTGTTGCGGGTTAATATTATTGACGATGCGCTGAATCACATTCTGATCATGCAGAAAATTTTGTCCAAAACGTTTGCGTGCTTTGTGTTGCATCTTAATTTTCCTGCCTGCTTTTTATCGCGGCCTTTTTATTTGCCATCTCCAGTGCCATGCTGAGTGCGGCATGTAAACTTCCGCTGTCGGCCTTGCCTGTTCCGGCAAGATCAAACGCGGTTCCGTGATCTACCGAGGTACGAATAATCGGCAAGCCTAAGGTCACATTAACGGCGTGACCAAAGCCAACATGTTTTAACACCGGTAAACCCTGATCATGATACATTGCAAGAATACTGTCGGCCTGTTCAAGGTAGGGCTGGGTGAAAATCGTATCGGCGGGTAAGGGGCCGGTTAAGTTCATGCCCTGATCTTTTAATTCATTAATCACCGGCGTGATGGTTTCGATTTCTTCCATGCCGAGGTGACCGTCTTCACCGGCATGCGGGTTAAGTCCGCAAACCAGGATGCGTGGCGTTGCTATGCCAAAGTGTGTTTTTAAATCATGATTTAAAATGCTGATGACTTCTTTAAGACTTTGCCGGGTAATGGCTTCACTCACCTTTGTTAGTGGCAAGTGTGTGGTTGCGAGTGCAACGCGAAGTTTATGTTTTGACCGGGGTGCGGCCAGCATCATTACGACTTTTTTTGTCTTCGTGAGCTCGGCTAGATATTCCGTGTGCCCGGTAAAAGGGATACCGGCTTCATTGATGATGCCTTTATGCATGGGGCCCGTGACCAGTGCAGAAAATTCACCACGGTTACATCCATCAACGGCACGTTTTAAGGCATTGAGCTGGCTTTGCGCATTGGCCTTATCGGCTTTACCGCAAACAGCCGGGTTAGCTAACTTTTCTTCAAGGACAGTGAGTTGCCCGGCACCGTGTGAGGGTTCTTTATTGGCATCATAGGTATTAATGGTCAGTGGTAGAGCTAATTTTTCTGCGCGCTGTTTAAGTAACTCGGGATCGGCAATACAAACGACTTCATAG
>JAOUOK010000320.1 GCA_029880425.1 Gammaproteobacteria bacterium | reverse complement strand
TTATTAAGGGCTGCTACCACTACTGGATCAAAGTGTTTACCTGACTCATCAGCAATGAGTTTTAATGCCTTATCAACTGGCCATGCTTCTTTATAGGGCCGCCGTGAGGTTAATGCATCAAAGACATCAGCGAGTGCAACAATCCTGGCTGATAAAGGAATCTCTGTACCTTTACGTTGATAGGGATAACCACTGCCATCAAATTTTTCATGATGTCCTTCAGCGATTTCAATACCAATATTAAACATTGAGTAACCGGCTTTATTCACCTGTCTTTCACAACGCCGTAATACATCTGCGCCGATTACCGGGTGCTTTTTCATTTCAATCCATTCATCATCAGACAACTTACCGGGCTTTAATAAAATATCATCTTCAATTCCCACCTTGCCAATATCATGCATAGGCGCAAAATGAAAAACATGTCGCGCATAACTGCTTTTTAATTCTCCATCATAGGCTCCTGACTTATATAGTTCACTTGCTAATATATACGAATACAAACTCATACGTACAAGGTGATCACCTGTTTCAGGATCTCGACTTTCTGCCAGTTTAGCAAGACCTTCAACAGCAGAGATAACCAGGCTTTCCATACCAATTGTTCGTTCAAAAGCATGACTGACCTGGGAAGTAATATTTCCTAATAACTCTCTATGTGAAAAGTGATATGCATTTTTTGAATGTGTGGCAAAAACCAGTAGGGCTCGTTCATCACCACTGATAGAAAGCGGGTAAACAATCATTGAATTCAAATTCATCCTGCTGAGATTAATAAAAAACCCATCCTCATCATTATATTTTTTTAATTCCTCAGGAAGATAATCAAAGCTAATCACCTTATTTTCATTAAATACTTCCTGGATAACCGGGTGGTAAATTGAAACGCTATCACCTTCATTTAGCAACTGTTCTTTTTCTGAATATATGTGTCCCACTACCATTTTCTGTTGTGAAACATCAATACTTAACATCGCGACCCAATCGATAGGCAGTAAATCATTGAATTCTTCATAGATAAACCTGATTATCTCATCAAGACTTGTGGCCTGGTAAATTCGATCAGTTAAACCAAATAAAGAATTTATCCTATTGCTCAGCCGGTTAAAACTGTACGTTAATTTTCCAAGCTCTTCTGTATCACTCACTTCAACCTGATGATTTAACTCACCCTGGGACACCCGCTGAAACGCTTCAATTGTTAATGACATCGGCTTGAATATTTTTTTATAAACAACAATAAAAATGGTAATCGCAATCAAAAAAGAGAGAATAATAGACATCCTGTTCAGCCATGTAATCTGGCTCAATTTCTGTTCCATCATATTACGAAATGCCGCTGTCAATTGTGTTGCAGAAAGGAGTAAAGAATCTTCATTATATAAAACATAATGAGCTGCAGCCTCTAGTCGCGGTTCTTTCAGATTCTTTCCAAATTCTTTATAAAGTCCCCGCTTAAAATCCTCCCATAATTTTGAAGCCTGAACTAGCTCATTCCTGGCTGTTTTGTTCCAGTTACAGTAAATCGGATCTGCCTGCTCTGTAATTTTTGGAATCGATTTTTTAGTTTGGCTAATCAATAAAAATTCATTCTCAAATAATTCAGGTGCCAGTTCACGTGCTTTAAATGAATCGATAATTTTGTCATAACGTTCAACCAGCGTCTTTAACTGTTTCTGATAGACGGTAACATCACGGTCATAACTTTTATAATCTCTTGGTGCGTTATCCGCATAGTTAGCGCTATGATTTACAATCAACTGGCTGATCACTCTTAACTGGCCTGATAGATTTAAAATAAGGTAATCATGTTTACGAAGATTTAACAGGTACAGCGTTGTAGAAACAATCACAACCAGCACAATAAACTGAATAGTCAATGCGGTACCAATTTGTACTTTTATTGATCGAAACAAAGCTCTCTCCAAAATAATTCAGCGTCCTGCATCAGACCGTATTATTAATATATCGTTCCTGATTTATTGTAAAATCTTTGTTACGGTTATTTAACCTGAATAATTTACAAAAGCTGCAGGATATTTTTATCTTTCCTATCATTTTAAAACTTTAGTAATTATGAAAATTTTGAGAGTTTTTTTCAAAAAATATCCGTTGTACCTTTAAAAACAGGAATTCTGACTTAAAATTAATAAAAGGGCAGCGAAATGGCGGCGGGGTTGATGACCACTTTTAAAATTACACTTGATGATGTTGCTGTACGAGGCTTAAAAGAGAATAACAAGGCTCCCGTAATTTCAGGACCCGTACAACCAGTCAAAGCAAGTAATCCCCTGCAAAAATCACCTGAACACATACCGGTAAAAACTTCTCTTACCGGGCAAAACAATTACCAGCCGCCACATCCTCGGCGGCGCCGTGAAGATCGCCGAAAAGAATATATACCGGTACTACTAGATACCCGTAGTAACCATGACCGCCGAACTAGAACAGACCTTTCTGAAGATCAGGATAAAAATGACACCATTAAAACACTGCACGGTATTGATGAAACAGTTTAATAATGATTTTATATTTATTAGTCAACATAAGGCCCATATTGTTTTATAGGCTCACGATGCGGTTTTCCCATGCATAACATAAAATGACTTTGTGATACTGATTCAATATTTAACTTAGCAATGCCTTCAAAAAAGAAGGCATATTTTTCCTTTACCATTTCATTATTAATTTTTACCTGCCCCTGCAGAAGATAAATAAATCCACGAAAGTCATCCGGTACTTTTTCTGTTATGCTGGTGCCTGCATCAAGATAAACATCTAAATATCTGACTGCAGTATGTAATTTAAGCGGTGACTCATCTCCGACAATCACCCGGATCGTTCCACCTTCAACATTTACTATTGGGATATTTTCTTTATCAACCTGTTGATAACAGGGCTCAATTGATTTTTTGTTTTTTGCTAGGTTAATCCAGAGCTGTATACCATTACTCATTTCTTTAGAGTCCGGCATTTCTGAATGTTCCAGCCCACGTCCGGCAGTAAATCGCTGTGCACCACCGGATGTTACCGTTGAATGATTTCCAAGGTTATCTTTGTGCTCAATGCTGCCGGTGAACATATAGGTAATGGCTTCAAAACCACGATGTGGATGAGTTGGGAATCCCCGTTCAGGACCAAGATTAAAATTATCCCATAACACGAATGGATCATAATTCATCATTTTACTACTCACAGGGAAAAGACGATGAACATCAACACCATCTCCTTCACTCATTTCTACGACGGATTTTATAAAAGTATTGTTTTCCATTACAATTTTTCCCTGTTATGGTTT
>JAOUOK010000319.1 GCA_029880425.1 Gammaproteobacteria bacterium | reverse complement strand
GCGTTCTTGGGGCAAGTCGGTTCTTATATATCAAATAACAGTTCTTTCTCATCCATTAACTACGGTTATAAAAAACTCGGTGATTTAATCCGGGTGAGCGAGTTATTTGAGATAGAAATGAGAAAAGATGGTAAGGCGATGTATGTTAAGGATATGCGTAAATAATAAAACAAATAAATGGGCCCAGAGACAGGTTTAGAATGCTCCACGTTTTATTAAATATATCCTGAAAAGCACTTTATTTGTTCTGGTTAGATGGTTCTGATATAAGTACATTATCTGATACCTGTATATATTAAAGTTAAAGGTATTTACAATCAATCATGTATTGATACTGCTTTAAGGAACAAGGTTGTTTAAACAAATAAACATTATTATCGGTATTATTTTTTTATTTATATCGGGTATTGCCATATACGAAATATACGGCAGTGGGCGTGTATTATCTGTTGCTGAAATGAATCAAAAGCACCTCGATGTTATGATGGTTGGCAATGAAATAAGCAGTTATGTGAAACGCGCGGAAGGACATTTGTTTCTTTACCTGATGAATGGAAACCAGGCAGATAAAGATAAGTTTTACCTGAGGATGAAATCACTCAATGAGCATATTGCAGAAGTAAAAGGTAAAATAAAAAAAGAGGAATTTTCTGCGTTAAGTGAGCTGTATACGAATGTTATGAAGGCTGGTAACAGGCTGGTATATCTGCGTGAAAAAAACAGTGAAGAGAATAAGTCGTTTGATTTTGATTTACATCAGAAGAAGATTGAGTATTTTCATTCTGTGAGCAGCGAAATAAGAAAAAACGGCGTTTCACTGGTTGAACAAAGTTCAACTGAATTATCTAAAAAAATTAATATCGTAAAAGAAAATGTAGAAAGAGAACGCTGGGTTATTTTTATATTTATTTTTATTTTATTTGTACTTTTTGTTTACGTGGTAAAACAATCTCGGCATTTAAATACATTAACCAAGGAGTTACGTCGTTATTCATATATCGATGGACTTACAGGTATTGCTAACAGGCGGGCATTTGATGAAACGCTTGCAAAAGAATGGAAAAGGGCGATACGTGATAAAAGCCAGATCGTGATTATGATGGTGGATATCGATTTTTTTAAACAGTATAACGACAGGTATGGGCATGCAGAAGGTGACGAGTGCCTGATAAAAGTGGCGAACGCGTTGAAAGCCTGTTTGCGTCGACCCTCTGATATGATTGCCCGTTATGGTGGTGAAGAATTTATTATTATTTTACCTGATACAAAAGATGCCATGGTCATGGCTGAAAATTTCCGGATCACTATTGAGGCGTTGGCAATTCCAAACCAGGATTCTGAAATAACAAACGTGTTGACGATTACCATTGGTGTAGGAATCTTTTCCCCGGTAGAAGAGTTGAACAGTATCGAAGTTTTGCGAATGGTTGATCAGGCCTTATATAAGGGTAAGAATCGGGGCCGTAATAATACAACGCTATATGAAAATAAAGAATAAAATCGGTGCCAGGGACGGTTTTAGAACTGCGCGTGATTGTGATTTATTTAAAACATCCCCACTAGTAGGAGACCGACCCCGTTTATTATTACAGGGGCCGCAGTCATATTTTTTCTTTTAATGCCTTCCTGGCTGACTAACGACTACTTTCTTCCCCTTCACCCGGTGTGACGATGATTTCTTCCAGCGTAAGCCCGGTCATGGTATTAATGGTTCGCCACAGGTAGTAAAAGATGGCCATCATCATAATCATGGAAGGGATGACAATGACGGGATAACTCAGTAGGGTCATCTGCCCGAGTTCCTCGTTAAACGCGCTGCTCCCTGCCGGGCTGGTAACAATCCACTTGGCCAGGATGTAGTTCATGATGGATGAAAAGAGAAAGGCGCTGCTGAGCATATAGGTGGCGTTGAGTAGACGAGATTCAAATGCGACTGTATTTCCACGATCATCGAGTTTCTGTTTGATCTTGCTGACATCCATAATCTTGGGGCTGTAGAGCAGGGTCTTGATCAGCGGGTAACGGGTGCGAGTGGAAACTAACACGGCTATACCGATTAAACCGGGGATGGTCGCTTCTTTTATTGCCAGCCATTTTGGATCAAGTTGCAGCAGGCCAATGCCGCCGGTCAGCAATACGCTGATTAAGCCGAGCAAGGCAATGAAATTGAATTTCTTATACTTGATCAGTTCAAACAGGCCCCAGGCCAGGGGAAAAGCCAGCGCGAGTACCAGTGCAGTCGTTGCACCGAGGTCATTGTCACCACTAAACTTCATCAGGATCACGGATGGAATAATAATGCTGACCAGCATATCAATCATTGGGCGTGGTTTATGGCCGGAAGATTGTTGTGTGGTGGTGTTGGAAATATTGTTCATGCTCTATACATATACCAGTTGATGGCCACGGTAATACATGGCGATGTTGCTCAAAAAAATACTCATACTTGTCGTGATTATAATACACTTAGGAATAAATGGGGGGCAGGGGTCATTATAGAACCGCTCCGCGTTTCATTAAAGGCATTTTGTTTGTTCTGGCTAAATTGTTTTTAACCTATAAAAGGAATTAACGTGGTAAAAGCGCTTTTAACCGTCGCATATTTTTATTGCCGGGGTGGGGCATGAATGTAGGCCCGTCAGCGACCGTGAGAGTTCAAGTTCCTTTTATCTCCCTGCTGTTCTTTCTGATCATTACTTTCGTCTGGACCTGGGGGATTGCAGGTCTGTATATTTTTCTTCCGGGGCAAATGGTTTCGCTCTTTGGTGAGTTGACCGGGCGACATCCCCTTTTCTTCTTGGCGATGTATTCTCCGGCTCTGGCTGCTTTTATTGTTGTTATCTATTACGGGGGTGTGAGCGGATTACGGGCTTTTCTTTCTCGCTTATTGCTCTGGCGCTGTTCTCATGCCTGGTACGTTTTTATCATCATCGGTATTCCACTGCTTTTCTATGGCGGTGCCGCGCTGAAGGGAAACCTTTTTTCTGATTTGTTGCCATTTGCTTCGTTTCAGCCGCTCATGGTTGCCATGCTATTTATGCTGATCAAAGGCCCGGTAGAAGAGTTTGGTTGGCGAGGGGTTGCACTACCCTTGTTGCAACGAAAGTTTGCTCCCATCTGGGCCGGGCTGATCCTGGGTGTTATCTGGGCCTTGTGGCATCTGCCTGCATTCTTGTTGAGTGGAACACAGCAAAGTGGCTGGTCATTTACCGCGTTTTTTGCCGGTACAATTGCCATCAGTGTCATCTTAACGCCACTGTTTAATGCCTCGCGTGGCAGTATCTTGCTGGCTGCCCTGGT
>JAOUOK010000318.1 GCA_029880425.1 Gammaproteobacteria bacterium | reverse complement strand
TTGAGTCTGTACCAGCTGCAGCACCAGTATCATCATAAGAATCATTTGCAACAGCGAGGTATAAAGGTCCCGCTTTATATGAAACACCAATTGAAGTAGTGTCAGTGATACCTTGACCTGCAGCAGTACCATTGCCTTCACCTGGAATAAGTTGGACATTAACGGCCAGGTTATCAAATTTACCTAAGTAAGTGATTGAACTGGCATTGCGGTTTTCACCATCATGCGAACCCGCATTTTTAAGGTCGCCAGCAGTGTCACCGAACTGGTCAAATTTACCCTGGGCCATTTTTAAAGGAGAGTCATGACGACCTAAACGGAATTCACCAAAACTGCCTTTTAAACCTAAATACGTGTTACGTTGGCCCGCAAGAAGAGTACCATCTGTTACATCAGCTTCAACTTCATATTTATAAGTACCAACCAAACCACCATCTAATGGAATTGCACCTTTAAAACCTATACGTGAAGCATGGCTTTCTAAAAGATAATTATCAGCAGTAGTACCCGCCGCATCAATTGAAGAAAGGCTTACGTGTAATTTACCGTAAACTTCAAGTTTTTTATCGGCAACTTCTACTGCTTGAGCAGAAATCATTGGTAACACTAAACCTGCAGCAACTGCAACGGCAACTAATTTTTTATTCATGAGTAATCCCCAATATTTAATTAAAATTAAGACAATTCACTGTTTGTCTTTAACGGGGAGTATCTTGAAGAGGTAATATGACAGGCTAGTTACAGCTTTGTGACAATAAAGTGAAAATCCTTCAGTAAAGAAACATTTTTAAACATATTTTCTAAATGAGTTTAGTTCTCATTTGAGCTTAAAAGTTGTATGATTCCTTTCTATATGAAACCCATTATTGAATTAAAAAATATCGAATGCCAGCATCGTGGACATACCGTTGTCCAGGGAATGTCATGTCATATCAATAAAGGGGATTTACACTGCTTACTTGGCCCCAGTGGCTGTGGCAAAACAACGGCATTACGTGCCATTGCCGGGTTTCAACCATTGCACCGGGGTGAAATATTCTTAAATAATGAGCGTATTTCCTACCCGGGCTATACCAAGGCACCTGAAAAACGTCATATTGGAATGGTGTTTCAGGATTATGCCCTTTTTCCCCATATGAACGTCAATCAGAATATTGGTTTTGGGTTGCGTGATAAAACTGAGCGGGAAAAACAAGTCACCGTTGATCAAATGCTTGAAGTAGTAGGGTTATCCGGCTACGGCGATCGTTTTATTCACGAACTTTCAGGTGGCCAGCAGCAACGTGTTGCACTGGCGCGGGCACTGGCACCGGAACCAGAGCTTATTTTACTTGATGAACCTTTCTCAAACCTTGACATTGAAATGCGTGAGCGCCTGAGCCGCGATGTTCGTGATATTTTAAAATCCCGGAATGCGACCGGAATTTTAGTCACCCATGATCAACATGAAGCCTTTTCTTTTGGTGACATGATTGCAGTTATGAACAATGGAAAGATTTTACAACGCGATACAGCTTATAACCTGTACCACTCACCTTCAAACCGGTTTGTCGCAGATTTTATTGGTCAGGGTGTTTTTATCAAGGGTACGTTATCCTCACATGATATGGTCGAAACAGATCTGGGAACAATAAAAGGTGATCGTGCCTATGAGTGGCCTGAAGGTACCGCGGTTGAATTGCTTTTACGTCCCGATGATATTATTGCTGATGAGCAAGGAATTTTAGAAGGTACAGTGATACAAAAAGCTTTTAAAGGTGCAGAAATTCTCTATACATTAAAATTGCCTCAGGATACGGAAGTTCTATCACTCTTCCCCTCACACCATAATCATGAAATAGGTGAAAAAATAAAACTCAGTTTAGAACTTGATCACATGGTTGCTTTTCGCCGGGATTGAAAACTTGAGCATTTTGTAAAAAAGTGTATAAATGACACAGATAAATCTAATAACAAATTTATAGGGTACTCTTTCGTGAAAACACGTCTTTTTATTATTTCTTGTTTACTACTGTCTTCTTTTTCATTTTCAGTCCAGGCAAAAACACAATACGTTAGTGATCATCTTGTCATCACTGTTCGCACCGGTCAGAGTGCGCAATTCCAGATAATTAAGACCCTGGAAACAGGCGCTCATGTTGAAGTCTTAGAAATAGCAGAAACTGGTTATACCCGGGTAAAAACAGCGGATGGTGTTGAAGGTTGGGTACGTACTCAATACCTGGCCGATGAACCTGTAGCAAAAGAAAAACTAGAACGTGCCCTGTCTCAACTTGCAAAAACCAGGGATACACTTAAAAAGCTAAAAGACAGCTATGCCAACTTAAGTAAAGAACACCAGGAACTCTCTAAGGTACAGTCGACGTTAAGCACGGATAAAAAACAACTTGATTCTGAGTTAGCGCGCTTAAACGAGATCGCAAAAAAACCGATTATCCTTGATAAACAAAATCGTGAACTGCAACAAAAAAATGTCACCCTGGAAAAAGATTTACAACGTTTAAACCAGGAAAATTATTCATTAAAAGATCGTTCACAACGTGAATGGTTTATTGCCGGTGCACTCGTCTTGTTTGGTGGAATAGTCCTTGGATTAATTATTCCAAAGTTACGTCGCCGCAAAACAAGTTCCTGGTAAGATTAGCTGATAAGAATCTGCATTTAATTCCTAATCCCGGTGCAAATTCTTGCACCGGTCTTTTAAATCCCTTTTAAAACTTGCTTGCGCATGCTTTAGCATGGGATCATACTACTGTTAAACAAACTTCAACTCAGTCAACTATTTTGAAATGAGCTGGTTAGCATCATGTCCAAACAAAAAAATACACAAGATATCGAATTTGTACGTTCCTTTCGGAATTCGTCTGGCTATATAAATGCCTTTCGTGGTCGTACATTTGTCATCGCTTTTGGTGGTGAAATGCTGACCGATGAACAGTTCGCCCCACTTGTACATGATATTGCATTATTAAACAGTTTAGGCATTAAACTTGTACTGGTGCATGGTGCCCGTCCACAAATTGAATTGCGTTTAAAAGAACGTAAATTCAGCAGTGAATATTCTGATGATATTCGTATTACGGATGACAATGCGCTTACCTGTGTAAAAGAAGCAAGCAGCAGCGTAAGAGCAGATATTGAAGCCTTATTATCAATCGGTATAAGTAACAGCCCGGGAAGCAGTGCCCGTATCAGTGTGATATCTGGTAATTTTGTCATCGCACAACCCTATGGTGTACGTGATGGCGTAGACTATATGCACACAGGTGAAGTCAGGAAAATTGACAGGCTCTCAATCAGCCAGGCACT
>JAOUOK010000317.1 GCA_029880425.1 Gammaproteobacteria bacterium | reverse complement strand
TATGTTTTTATCAAACCCCTTTTCTATCGCAAGCTTACTGATCTTAACTGCCATGGCTTCTGTACTAAAACTTTCAACTTCGCCACGAAACATATTCAATGGAAGCTGATCAAAAACAATCGCCAGTGCTAAACAGCCTTCAGCACTTTCCTTCCATTCATTAAACTCACCACGAATGGCAGCTTTCCAGACCTCTTCATACTTATCTTTGATTTCATTATCCAGTTCTTCGTTTGAATTAAACCAGTGTTTTTTAATCCTGTCGGAATACCAGTATTCTAAAATAGATGCCAGTGTTACCGGGCTATCAGGTAAAGATGTATTCATATCACATCACCTTTAATTAATAATTTTAGATAATAAAAAAAGCCCGCTTAAGCGTAATACGGAACAATTAAGAGAATAAAATTTAAAAATTAGTTCCCTCCCCTTCAAGGGGAGGGTTAGGGTGGGGTAGTTTATACTTATCCCCTCCCCCTAACCCCCTCCCCGAGGGAGGGGGAGTACTATTTGGCTCTTAACTGATTGGTATTACGCTTAAGCGGGCTTTGTTAAGAAGATTTAGAATGAGTTTCCAAAGTTTTCGATATAACGTGCTTTAAATTCACCCATGGTGAAAGCGTGGTTTTGCGTTCCATTTGACTCGATTTTAATCGCCCCCATTAACGAGGCAATACGGCCTGTTGTCTCCCAGTCAAGTTCATTTAATATTCCATAAAGAAGTCCTGCACGGAATGCATCACCGCAACCGGTGGGATCATTAATCCCGCTTACTTTACACACAGGAATATCAATACGATGCCCTTTAGTGTAAATATGTGAGCCTTCACCACCGCGGGTAATAATTAAGGCATCAACCATTTCTGCAATTTCACTCGGCGACTTACCGGTGCGCTCTTCAAAAAGTTGTGCTTCGTAATCATTTAACGCGATCCAGGTTGCTTTCTCTGCGAAAGCTAACAGGTCATCACCATCAAACATCGGTAAGCCCTGACCAGGATCAAAAATAAAGGGAATACCCGCTTCAGCAAAATGTTCGGCATGTTGCAACATACCATCACGACCATCAGGTGCCACAATGCCCACTTTAACGCCTTCGGTATCTAATACACTGTTTTCATGAGACAGGCTCATGGCACCGGGATGAAAAGCGGTGATCTGATTATCATCCTGGTCAGTTGTGATATACGCCTGGCCGGTATACATATCCACTTCTTTGATATACTTACGACTGATCCCGAATTTATCCATCCACTCGGCATAAGGCGTAAAGTCTTTACCTACTGTGCCCATCGGTAATGGATCTTCACCGAGTAATTTAAGGTTAAATGCAATATTACCGGCACAACCACCAAATTCACGACGCATGTCAGGCACAAGGAAAGAAACATTTAAAATATGAACCTGGTCAGGAATGATATGGTTTTTAAATTTGTCATGGAAAACCATGATCGTGTCATAAGCAAATGAGCCACAAATTAATGCCGACATAATTAACTCCGAATTATTATTTTTAAATTATAAATACTTTGGTACAAAAATTATTGACCAGATTACAATAACGTTTATAAGCGCAACTGTCACTGCTGCTGAACCCAGGTCTTTAGCACGGCCAGACAATTCATGATGTTCACTGCCAACACGATCAACAATTGCTTCCAGTCCGGAGTTTAATAACTCGATTGCCAGGACTAAAAACAGGCTGCCAATCAGGACTGCCATTTCCAAATGGGTTTCTGCAAAAATAATGGCTGCCGGTAACATGAAGGCACCCAGGAATAATTCCTGGCGAAATGCTGCTTCATGTTTAAAACAGGCTTTAAACCCAAGCCATGAATATCCAAATGCATGAATAAGCCTACTGAGTCCTGTTCTTCCGGGTTTTGCCATTATATTGTCCTTAATATTATTTTTATTTTTATGCTTTCCAGGTCAAATCAAGTTCCTTCGCGGCCTTAACATCATCCAGCCTTCTGACAGGTAATGTATACGGTGCGCCTTTTACTTTATCTGCATCTGTCTCCGCTTCTTTTTGAATAGCTATCATAGCATCAATAAAGCCATCTAACTCATCCTGTGCTTCAGTTTCTGTTGGTTCAATTAAGAAACACTCCGGAACCAGCAGAGGAAAGTAAGTTGTTGGTGCATGATAACCGTAATCCAGTAAACGTTTCGCAAAATCCATCGCGGTAACATTCAGTTCCTTGGCCTGTTTTTTCAATGTCACGATAAATTCATGCGTAGCTTTACGATTAGAAAAGGCAAGTTCAAAACCAGCCTTCTCTAATTTTTTCATCATGTAGTTTGCATTTAATGTTGCATACTCGGCAACCCGGTGCATGCCTTCTTTACCCAGTAAACGCGCGTAGATGTATGCACGCAACAACACGCCTGCATTACCCATGAAAGCAGATAAACGACCAATCGAGGTTGGTAAGGTTTTTTCTGTCACTAACTGGAATTGATCTTCAACTTTTACCACCATCGGTACAGGCAGGTAAGGAATCAGGCGTTCACTTACACCAACAGGGCCTGCACCTGGTCCACCGCCACCATGCGGAGTTGAAAAAGTTTTATGCAGGTTCATATGAATCACGTCAAAACCCATGTCGCCCGGTTTTACTTTTCCTAAAATTGCATTGAGGTTAGCGCCATCGTAATAAAGTAAGCCACCGGCTTTGTGTACGATATCAGCAATTTCTTTGATCTTACGCTCAAACACACCGAGGGTAGAGGGGTTAGTTAACATGATGCCCGCAGTATGTGGACCAACAGCTGCTTTCAATGCTTCTATATCAACATCACCGTCACTGTTTGTCGGGATTTCACGCACTTTATAATTACACATGGTCGCCGTTGCCGGGTTTGTTCCATGTGCTGCATCAGGAACCAGTATCTCAGTACGTTCAGGATCACCTTTACCACCGTTTTTTGCATCATGGTATGCACGGATCATGGCAACACCCGCGAACTCACCCTGGGCACCGGCCATTGGTGACAATGATACTTCTTTCATACCGGTTACATCTTTCAAGATTTCCTGCAGGTCATACATGCAGGCAAGAAAACCCTGGCTCATGTTTGCAGGGCTATCAGGATGACGGTTTAAGAAACCCGGTAACATCGACAAGGTATTACAACCACGCGGGTTGTATTTCATGGTGCATGAACCTAACGGGTAAAAATGCGTATCTATCGAAAAGTTTTTTGTAGAAAGACGCGTGTAATGACGCACTGCCTGCATTTCAGATACTTCAGGTAATAACGGTTTATCCGTGCGTAAAAATTCGTTTGGAATATCTGTCGTTGTT
>JAOUOK010000316.1 GCA_029880425.1 Gammaproteobacteria bacterium | reverse complement strand
GACAACAGCGTTATTTCGGTAGGTTAGAAAGACCGGTCCTGTCTGTGCATTCAGCGCATCAATTTGACGAACCCGATCATCTTCTTTATCAGGGCGTGTATATTCATGTTTGCGAATACGATTAGTATCGTAATCAGCAACAGAAGCGGAAACTACCAGTCCGGTTTGCTGGTGCTCCCCCATAATTAAACGATAAACATAGTAATAAGATTTATCATCCCGAATTAAGATTTTTTCATTAATGAGTTTTTGCAGGTTTTCAGCACCTTTTGCATATACTTCTGCTGCATAAGGGTCAGTTCCTTCTGGTAAATCTATTTCAGGTTTTGATATATGTAAAAAACTTAAGGGATGCCCTTTTGCTCGTTCACGTGCCTCGGCAGTATTTAATACATCATAGGGTGGTGCAACAACATCACTTGCATGTTCGGGAACAGGACGTAAACCTCGAAAAGGCTTGATTAATGACATGAATATATCCTTTTAAATTTACTACAGGTTAATAGGAACTATTTTGAATAACAAAAATTCTTTTACTTAACGGTGGATGACTACTAAATATATGTTTAATACTTCCCATGTCTGACACTAAACCTTCGAGGACGGTTGAAGTCATTCCAAAGGCTGTAATCTGTTTTAAAAACAAGGGATGTTTTGAATCACTTGACAGTCGTTGCAGTGCTGAAATCATCTTATCTTTGCCATTAAGTAAAGCACTTGTTTTATCCGCAGAAAATTCTCTCTGTCGACTAAACCACATTACAATAAAGTAAGGAATTAAACCCATTAGTATCATGCAAAACCAATAGACACTGGTATAGGCTATCCCGCCCTGACTTCGTCCACGTAGAATGAACCCATCAATAACAAAACCAAATACACGTGCAGGTAACTCGGTTAAGCTAACAACAATTCCTTTTGCCAGTGCAAGCGTGACCATATCGCCATTTTCAATGTGAGCCAGTTCATGTCCAATAATGGCTTCCAGTTCATCCTGATCTAAACTTTCTAATAAGCCACTACTAACCGCAAACATCGCGTGTTTCTGTCCACGCCCAGTAGTAAAGGCATTCAAATCAGAGGCATAGAAGACACCAATTTGTGGTTTTTCAATACCCAGCTGACGTGACTGTCGTTCTACAGAACTAAAAAGCCATTTTTCTAAATATGTTGTGGGATATTTAATCAGGGTGACACCAAGCATTAAGCGGGCAATCATTTCAGAAAAAACCAAGGAGCTCACTGCCCCCAAAATAGCAAGAAACAGCACCAGGCTGATAAAACCGCCCAATCCCAGGTCAAAAACATGTAAAATAGTGCTAATTTCCAGGAAATACAGCGAAAACCCCAGATTCAGCGACAATGCCAACAGGGTCACGAAAAGCAGATAAAATGTCGTCTTTTTATTCATCAGTTCGTATTACATCATTATCTTTATCTTAAATCACTTATAATAGACAATCCTGTGAAATTAAAGAATACCCTTTTTTTTCTTTAAAATCATATATGTATGTCTCTATCTTACTCTGAATTTCTTCTACTGGTATAATCCTGTGTAAGACATACATACACTAAGCTCAAATGGACCTGAGATATGTTACCATTGGCACCTAAAACTATAAAAATTAAGCAGTCGTAACTAAATCAAAATTGGAAAACCTTAAATGGTTAACTTACGCGAATTTTTCACATCTTTTTCCGTCAATAGAGCGAAGGTATTCACCTTCCTGCTGCGCCGTATCACCCCCAAACATTTTCCCATTGCCTACAAACTGGCAACTATCATGACCTTATTGATCAGTAGTGGAATGATTTTACTGGGTATAGTTATTGTAGAAAATCAAACACAGCTGCTACAAAAACAAATGAATCACTTTGCTGAAACAGTCGTAGAACAACTGGCTGATAATTCAAAAGAACTGGTCATGTCCGATGACACTCTTAGCCTGATGGTGGTTATAAGTAATCTTGGGGCACAGGAAAATATACTTGGCGCTGTAATTTATTCTGATGTTGGACAAATCATTGCCTCCTCGGGTGTTATTCCTGATGATGCTGTTTATCGTTTATACAACCGTTCAAATGAAGCTAAAAAGAAAAAAGATCATTTTCAACTGCAATGGAAAACAAATACTGTTGAAGGTCATTCTGTCGGTGCAACCTCCTATATTACCCCAATTAAATTTCAAAATATTGTTGCCGGGCATGCACTGGTAACATTTAGTACTGCAGAAATTGAGCAAACAATTCTAGAAATGATCCAGGCCATTATCGTGGCAACGATTATTATGATCCTGCTGGGTATTTTAGTATCACTACACATGGGACAAAGAATATCAAAACCATTACACTCCTTAATGGATGCCAGCCGTGAAATTTCAAATGGTAACTATAAATATCAAATCAAAGAACGTCGTAATGATGAGCTTGGCAATTTAACCGAAGCATTAAATCGTATGGCAAATGGCTTACTTGAGAAAACCCAGGTTGAAAATGCCTTCTCTCGTTATGTATCAAAAAATATTGCCAAGGAAATCATGGGAAACCTGGAGCACATCCAGCTCGGTGGCCACCATGTAGAAGGCAGCGTTATTTTTGCAGACATCGTTGGTTTTACCCGGTTATCTGAACAATATTCAGCCGAAGAAATCACCGGTATATTAAACGATTACTTTTCATACATTTCGCTTGCAAGCAAAATGTACAAAGGAACCATCGACAAGTACATGGGTGACTGTGCCATGATTGTTTTCGGGGTACCGGAAAAAGATGAGTCACATAAACTTCACGCAGTATATTGTGCAGTAATGATCCAGAAGATGATTGAGCGCATCAATATTATTCGCAATAACAGTAACAAACTTACTGTAACTTTCCGCATCGGTATTAACAGCGGCAGTATGCTGGCAGGAAACCTGGGGTCTACTGAAAGAATGCAATACACTGTTGTAGGTGAAGCCGTTAACCTGGCTTCTCGTTTACAACATATCTGTGAAGCAAACCAGATTATTATCAGCCAGGATTTTTATGATGATCCGGAAATACAATGGCGCTTGATTGCAAAAGAATATAAATCCATTCGTCTCCGAGGTATCAAGGATAAAGTATCAACTTATATAGTTACTGACATCATTGCACTCTACCAGGAAAAAATGAATGAACAGATTGATGAGATTTTGCGGATAAAACCGGCTGCTTAATACTGATGAAGATTCATTTTCTTTTAATTATTATTCCTTTATCACTTAGCGGTTGTTCACTCATCTATTCTTACAGTGACAACCTTCCACAACGTCTCGAGCAATGGGAAAAAGAGAAAAAATTTA
>JAOUOK010000315.1 GCA_029880425.1 Gammaproteobacteria bacterium | reverse complement strand
GGTCGATACAACGGGGTTCGTTGGTTTTCATGGATCACGGGTGTCCCCACTCTTTGGTTTGTTATAACCCTTGGTATTACAGGTTATTGGTTAGTCTGGGATGAGCTGGGTTTATATGTTGCAATGTTATCTTCTCAGCTTATTGATGCCTTGCCATTAATTCCAGGTTCAATGGCACGTAATTTTGTAGGTACCCAGGTCTCCGATCGTTTCTTTACCCTGATGGCATTTTTACATTTACTGGGGCAACCCCTGCTCCTGGTTTTTGCCCTCTGGATTCATGTTAAACGTTTGTCTTTTGTAAAAGTGAATCCACCCAGGGGACTGGCTATTGGCAGCCTGATCGCAATGCTGGCATTGTCATTAGCGGCACCTGCTGTAAGCCATGGTCCTGCCAATGCCTCCAAGGTTACCGCTGTATTAAATCTTGACTGGTTTTACCTGAATGTCTACCCGTTAATGGATTACTTTACCGCGGGTCAGACCTGGGTCATAACGCTGGGGATTACCTTTTTCCTGATGATCTTGCCATGGTTTCCACCAAAGAAAAGAGGACCTGCAGCCGAGGTTCATCTTGATCATTGTAATGGCTGTGAACAATGTGCAGATGATTGCCCGTTTGATGCAATTACAGTCCAGGCGCGTACCGATGGTGCCAGGTTTGAAAATGAAGTGAAGGTTAATCCTGATCTTTGTGCATCCTGTGGTATTTGTGTAGGTTCATGTCCATCTTCTAATCCTTTTAGGTCGAAAAATGATTTATTAGTGACTGGTATTGATATGCCAAATAATCCTATTAATGATATTCGCGATGAGGTGGACAGTGCGATTGCGAAACTTAAAGGGAATAACAAAATTATTATCATGGGCTGCGAAAATGCGCTGGACTTTTCCTCGCTGGAAGCAGAAAACATGCATGTCGTGAGCCTGTTTTGTATTGGTATGATGCCGGCAACCTTAGTGGAGTATGCCCTGGCCCATGGTGCCGATGGCGTCTTTATTTCAGGTTGTCGTACCGGTGATTGTTTCTTCCGTTATGGCAATGTCTGGATGGATGAAAGATTTTCAGGTGAGCGCCAACCTATAATGCGTAAACGCGCAGATCGTTCACGTATTAAGGTATTTCGTGCTGCTGAGACTGACAGTAAAGCATTACATAAAGCAATTACTGAATTTGAAAATTATATTCAAAGTTTAAATGAAGAAAAAATAACTGCTCAGCCGGGGTCGGCCGATGCGTAAAATATTACAATATGGTTTACAGGCATTTTATTACATCCTGTTTATGCTCGTGGTCTGGTATTTCTCAATTAAGCCACCATACCATCAACTTGAAGAAGACCAGGCGGTGATAACCTTATCTTTTACACATGCGACACAAATCGCCGAGCCGTGCAGAAAAAAAACGCAAGAAGAATTAATGAAGTTAGCACCTAATATGCGTTTAGCGATGGATTGCAAACGGGAGCGTTCACCTATGAATCTTGAGTTATACCTCGATGATAAACTGCTGACCCAGGTCGTATTACAGCCTTCCGGTTTACATAAAGATCAGGGCGTCAATATGTTTCAAAGTATAAAAGTGAAAGCGGGTAAACATAATTTACGTATCTTTATGAATGATGATGTGAAAGTTGAAGGACCGACCTATAAATATGAACAGGACGTAACCATGAAATCTGAACAGATGTTATTGATTGATTTTGATGCTGGTTCAGGTGGCTTCTTTCTGAATTAAAAAAAGTCTTGAGTAAAAAGGTTCTTTGAAAAGTATGGTTAGTACCACTCATCAGCATAATGCCCTTATAGATAGCTTTGTCCTGGATTTGCCTGATACGCCGTCACGTCGATTGACCATAGGCTGGATCTTGTTAACGCTGGGTGCACTTGTTATTGGTGGCCTCTTTACTATCCTGATTGTGCTTTCACGTACACCATATTTCCAGGAAATTATTCCCTGGGTTGATTTTTTTCATACAGCTATCGTTGTTCATGTTGATTTAACTGTGCTGGTCTGGTTCCTGGGGTTTGCCGCGGTATTATGGAGCCTGAACCAGCGTTCAACATGTTTAAAATGTGGCTGGTTGGCCTTGATCCTCGCAGTTATGGGAACCGCTGTTATTACTCTTTCGCCTTTTTTAGGTGCCGATCAGCCTTTAATGAACAATTATGTCCCGGTATTACAACACCCCTTGTTTTTATTTGGCCTCGGATTGTTTGGCTTAGGTTTTTTGCTCCAGGTTCTTAACGCAATGTTTTTTTCTCACCGTGTAGGTTCCAGTATGAGAGGGGATGGGGCACTACGCTTTGGACTTTATAGCGCAATGATAGCGGCCCTTGTTTCAATCGCGATGCTAGTGATGTCATATATAGATATGCCAGAGTATGCGGAGACGACCTATTATTATGAGCTCCTGTTCTGGGATGCCGGGCATACCCTGCAGTTCATGCATGTACAATTGATGCTTGTTAGTTGGCTCTGGTTAGCATCAGTTGCAGGAATAAGCCTGAAAGTCTCCCCCCGCGTTGTTGTTTTTATTTTCATAATTGGCCTGGTACCGGTGATTATGACACCGTTTATCTACTCCATGTACGAGCTTGGCGAAGCCATGCATAAGCAGGCGATTTCTTACCTTATGATGTATGGTGGAGGGTTAGCCGCGTTGCCGCTTGGTTTAATTATTATACTGGGCATACTGCAAAAGAAGCGCAGTGAGGTGATAGCTCAACCTGAGTATAACGCGCTGATATCATCAATAATTTTATTTGGTGTGGGCGGCGTGATTGGCTTTATGATTAATGGCAGTAATGTCACCGTGCCGGCACATTATCATGGCTCGATAGTTGCGATTACGTTGATATACATGGGAGTCACCTATCATATTTTGCCACGCCTTGGTTTTCGTCCTATCACAGGGAAAGCAGCGAAGTGGCAGCCGGTGCTCTATGCCTGTGGCCAGTTAATGCATGTCTTTGGCCTGGTCTGGTCTGGCGGTTACGGCGTACAACGCAAAACAGCCGGAATCGAGCAGGGCGCAGATCATCTTGAACGGGTGATTGGTATGGGTGTGATGGGGCTAGGTGGCTTGATTGCCATTATCGGTGGCATCATGTTCCTGGTTATTGCCTTTAAGTCCATGTGGCCACGAAAATAAACAACACCTTATTTTTAGTTGTTGCTACTTCTTAACATCATCTGCAGCAGGTAATTGCTGTGTATTCACCTGTTTCTTATCTGTTTGTTTAACCTGGCTGGTTGCCGGTTGCTGTGCAGTCGCTACAGGGGAATAGATGGCACGAATAAAGCTGAAAGTCACCAGTGTTAAAATGGTAAT
>JAOUOK010000314.1 GCA_029880425.1 Gammaproteobacteria bacterium | reverse complement strand
GAAATCTGTGGGTGAAGTAATGGCGATGGGGCGCACGCAACAAGAGTCTTTACAAAAAGCACTGCGTGGCCTGGAAATCGGTGTTGATGGACTGGATGAAATGGTTGATCTATCTGCTGATGATGCAATGGATATTATTCGCCAGGAAATTAAAACGCCGCGTGAACATCGTCTATGGTATGTCGCTGATGGTTTCCGTGCTGGTTTAACAGTGGATGAGATTTTTGAATTATCCTATATCGATCCCTGGTTCCTTGTGCAGATTGAAGAACTCGTTAAGTTAGAACAGGAAGTTAAACAACAGGGTATCGAAGCACTGGATGCTAAACGCATGCGTTATTTAAAACGTAAAGGTTTCGCTGATCGTCGTTTAGCTAAACTCTTAAATATTGATGAGTCACTCTTTAGAAAACATCGTCATGATTTAAATGTTCGACCTGTTTATAAACGGGTTGATACCTGTGCTGCGGAATTTGCAACAAACACTGCATACATGTATTCAACTTATGAAGACGAGTGCGAAGCACAGCCCACATCTAAAGATAAGATTATGATTTTAGGTGGAGGCCCCAACCGTATTGGCCAGGGCATAGAGTTTGATTACTGTTGTGTGCATGCAGCATTAGCCATGCGTGATGATGGTTATGAAACCATTATGGTTAACTGTAACCCTGAAACGGTTTCAACCGATTATGATACATCTGATCGCCTGTACTTCGAACCTCTGACCTTAGAAGATGTACTTGAACTGATTGATCTCGAAAAACCAAAAGGTGTCATCGTACAATATGGTGGCCAGACGCCATTAAAACTCGCACGAGATTTAGAAGCGGCGGGTGCCCCTATTATTGGTACCACACCTGACTCAATCGACCTGGCTGAAGATCGCGAGCGTTTCCAGCAACTGATTGAGAAAAATGGTTTGTTACAGCCACCAAACAGAACAGCACGTGAAGAAGAAGAAGCGGTTAAGTTGGCTGATGAGATTGGTTACCCGTTAGTTGTACGTCCTTCGTACGTACTGGGTGGGCGCGGAATGGAAATTGTTTATAACGAAAAAGAGCTCCGTCGTTATATGGATGAAGCGGTAAAAGTATCAAATGATTCTCCCGTTTTACTTGATCGTTTCCTTGATGATGCCGTGGAAGTTGATGTTGATGCGATTTGTGATAGTGAAGATGTTTTAATTGGTGGCATCATGCAACATATTGAACAGGCGGGTATTCATTCCGGTGATTCAGCATGTTCTTTACCTCCATATAATTTATCTGATGCAGTTCTGGATACAATGCGTGAGCAAATTCGTAAAATGGCTAAAGCGTTAAACGTAGTAGGTTTAATGAATACCCAGTTTGCGATCCAGGGTGAAACCGTTTATGTGCTGGAAGTTAATCCACGTGCTTCACGTACAGTACCGTTTGTATCAAAAGCAACTGGCAGGCCACTGGCCAAAATTGCGGCACGTTGTATGGTAGGGCAAACATTAAAATCACAAAACGCGCTAGAAGAAATTATTCCTGATTTTTATTCGGTTAAAGAGGCTGTTTTTCCGTTTAATAAATTCCCGGGTGTTGATCCGGCTTTAGGGCCAGAAATGAAATCCACCGGTGAAGTTATGGGTGTAGGTAAAACGTTTGCCGAAGCATTTGCCAAGTCACAACTCGGTGCAAGTGTTGCATTACCTGCAAAAGGCAAAGCTTTCTTAAGTGTTAAAGAGAAAGATAAAGTGGGTATTGTTAATGTTGCAAAAAGTTTAAAAGAACTTGGTTTTGAGCTAGTCGCAACTAATGGTACAGCTAAAGTAATCGAGGCTGCCGGGATTGAATGTCAATATATTAATAAAGTAATGGAAGGCCGCCCACATATTGTTGATATGATTAAAAATGAAGAAATTAATTTAATTGTTAATACAACTGAAGGTAGCCAGGCTATTGCTGACTCTGCGACGATTCGTAGTAACGCTTTACAATATAAAGTAACTTATACAACGACACTTGCGGGTGGCGAAGCTCTGTGTATGGCGTTACAACAACAAGATTTAAGCGAAGTAACTCGCTTACAAGATATTCATTAGGAGAGGGGTTATGAGTCGACCACCGATGACATCAGCCGGCGCAGAAAAATTACGTGCTGAATTAAAAGAATTAAAAACAGTTGTTCGCCCACGTATTGTTGAAGCTATTGCAACTGCACGTGAACATGGCGATTTAAAAGAAAATGCCGAGTATCACGCTGCACGTGAACAACAAAGTTTTGCTGAGGGCCGTATAAAAGAAATTGAAGCAGCTCTATCTAATGCAGAAATTATTGATGTTGTGGATATTGGTAAACGAGCGGGTGATAAAATTGTTTTTGGTGCGACAGTAGAATTATTTGATATCGCTGCAGATAAAGAAGTGACTTATCAAATTGTTGGCGAGCTCGAAGCAGATATTAAGCAGAACCTTATTTCAGTTACCTCACCTATTGCTCGTGCCTTAATTGGTAAAGCTGTAGATGATGAAGTCACAGTTAATGCACCAGGTGGTGATCGCGAATACGAAATTGTTTCTGTTACTTATAAGTAAAAATATTTTAACCACAGAAAAACACTATGGAACAAGATTTTTTTTGTAGATTAACTTCAGAACAGCGCTAATATTAATACACCAAATTTTATTATTAATAATCAGATTTGTTTATTGAACTTACCCCTGCGTTGGCCTGGTATCCGCTATATTATTTTAAAGTGGGGCACTATGAGGGCCAGCTACAAGAATACTTGTAACCCTGTTGAGAATATATGTTTCAAATCAGTGAAAAACTTCTTTTAACGATATGGGTTGGTGCAATGTGGTCTATTGGCTACATCGTCACACCTGTATTATTTAGCATGTTAGAAAAACATGTTGCCGGGAATGTCGCCGGACAATTATTTACTATTGTCAGTTATATCGGCATATTTGCTGCAGTTGCTTTAATTATTAATATTTTAATGCAATACGGATTTAATCGTCGGCATTGGCAATTGTGGACCTTATTTGTCATGCTGGTTATCGTTATGATTGGTCAGTTTGTTTTTCAACCAATGATGGAAGAATTAAAAGCCGCCGGGTTAACCGGGGAAAATGCCAAACGCTTTGGGCGTTTACATGGTATGGCTTCGGGCTTGTTCCTGGTTAACAGCCTGGCTGGGTTAGCGTTAGTTATTTCAGGATTAAATAATAAAAGTGTAGAACAGATTCGAAGTTAACTTTTAGGCAGACTTATTTTGGGTTCATCAGCAGGACGATAAAAACTCGCGGTGTGTCCAATTGTCTGGACTAAAGCAGCCCCGCTCTCGTTCACAATTTGTTCAATCATGGCACCA
>JAOUOK010000313.1 GCA_029880425.1 Gammaproteobacteria bacterium | reverse complement strand
ATAGATGACGACTCATACTTCCCAGCCATGAAGGTTGTTAATACCACAAACGAAATAGTAGACTGGAGTTTCCACATAGTATTCTTCGATAAAAACAGTAACATTATTGCGGCTTATGCATTTAGCCATGCAACTAAGAGTACAAATAAATTTGGGCAATATACTAATGGTGCTAGAATAAAGATCCCCCCTAAAGATAAGAACAAAATCACTAATTATAAAATAGTTGTTTATACCTATTGATATAACAAGTCATTTAAAACCGCAGGAGAACATTCTCCTGCTCGGACGCCAAAAAGCGACGATGTTTAACTCTAACGTTGAATGTCTGCTTTTATTGTTTACCAGGGTAAATATCTTAATACTTGAGTGACCGCTAATAGCCGTAAGCAGACACTTAATTCTATTTGTTTTAAACTGGCTATCTAAGTGAATAATTCCTGTTAAACGCAGCTGAGCATTTAAAAGTAAAGCAGGGTTAAAGCAAGCGTTGTTAAAGGGCGAATAATGCGAAGTATCGCCCGAGTTCGCGCAGCGCCTGTTTTAGTTTTAAAGCGGAAGGGATTGGAATTGAAAATCCCAACAAGTTTTCGGGATAATGGTTTTGGTGACTTTTGCCGAAACAAAAGTCACTCGCTACAGCTGCGCAGTAGCGAGCGAAACATTTTCTACAAAAATCGAGAGAGAAACTTATGTCAAATGAATACTTTGATGACTTATCAAAACGATTAAAAAAGTTTGCTGATGATCGTGACTGGGATCAATTTCATGCACCGAAAAATTTAGTCATGGCTTTAAGCGTGGAAGCGGCGGAACTCACCGAACATTTTCAATGGTTAACGGAAGAGCAGAGTCTTAATCTTGATAAAAATAAATTAGATGAAGTGGCATTTGAAATGGCGGACGTGTTTATTTATTTAACCCGCCTGGCGACAAAACTTGATATTGATCTGCTTCAATACGTGGAAGACAAAATTAAAATCAACGAAGATAAGTACCCGGCTGATAAAGTGAAGGGTAGCGCCAAGAAATATAATCAATACGATTAAGTTTACTTTTTTCACTGTCCAAATCTTTAATCAGACTTTCTGTGAAGAATCTCACGCAAATAAAATAATTAAACCAGTAAAATTGCGCAGGATTTAATTTTAGAGGTTTTATCATGAAAAAAATCGCATTAGTACTGTTGGTAACTCTCACTGTTATCGGGCAAGCAAACGCAAAAGATTATAAAAGAAACAGTCCTTTCTACATGGCAGTAAAAATGGGGGTTATGGATGGTGGCCAAGGTATTAAGGATGATGCGATTAATGCTGCCTTCGATATTGGATATCAAAATAATCGATATTTATCAACAGAAGTTGAATATACAACAACGTTTATTAATGGTGAAACATCAGGTGGAAATGACTGGGATGTTGATGCTTTATCTGTGTTTGCAGCATTTCGAACAAATACAAAAGTGAAGTTGAAAGGGAAAGTTGGTGTTTCCAGTATTAGTAATGAGTCAGGGCTGGATTTTTCTGCTGGCCTGGGCATAAGTTTTTGGGCGGCAGGTGGTTTAACTGAAATTGAATATACAAAGATTGGAGACAATATCAAGTTTTTTAGTGTGGGAGTAAACTTCTTTTTTTAAATAATGTAATTTAAGCTATTAGAATAGCTATATCCTGTTATTGTTACAATTAACAATAACGGCTGTATTTTAGGAGAATGCCATATCAATGAAGTGGTGTTTGAAATGAGAGGTCTATTGATTTGCTTTCCTCGCCTGGCGACAAAGCATGCTTTAATCTTTTCTTAGGATATTTTTTGAATAATCAATAATTGAATGGTCAAGAAATAAATTCTCGTCTTTACTTCTTAAATGTATATTCTTACCATGATGCAGGTAATAAAGCCATGAGGGTGGTAGCTTGGTAACAATATCATCTCCATTGACATAACGTGTATGTCTGTCTTTTGAAAGCGCTTTCTTGATTCTTATGCCAACCCGGGGTGAGCCGAAAGTGTAGACTTCTTTAACCGGATACTTCATGGCTGTTATCACAGCCATGGCACCGCCAAGACTATGCCCGGTTACCCATAAAGGCTTTTCACCTTCAAAGCTTCTTAGATCTTTAATAATGTGTTTCCAGAGTTTTTTTGTTTCACTAAGAAAGCCGGAGTGAACTTTCACCCCTCTTGTGCGTGTTAAACGGGCGTGACAAAAGGTAAAGTCAGCAATGACATCATTGTTGATAAAAGGCAGCCTGGATATATTAAAACGGAAGCGGATAATAAGATGAATTAACAGTCGCTGAAAGAAACCTAAATTCGGGTACTTTTCAGGAAGATGTTCCATCAACTGAGTGCCACGAAAGGCCAGTACTGCCTTGTCATCCCAGCTGGCAAGAAAAGCCTGGGCGCCATCATTGCTGTAAAATTTTATTTCTTTTGCGCCTAGCTGAGTCATAAAGGCAATGACATCATCTTTCATGAAATAGGCTATATGCGAAATGTTTGATAAAGTCCAGTCTCGTTGACTATCCCATACTTCTTCAAAATTTACTTTGTCAGTTATAATACGGGGCGTGATTTTATCGGGAGAGATGAGTCCTTTTATTGAATTATTCATTTTCAGTTCCTTTGAAATAATATTTAACGAATCAATTGATACTTTTTAAAGCAGATTCCATATCATTGAATACAACACAATCAAACGATGAGTCTTGCATCTGGGTTAAATACATATTTACAAATTTTAAGAAGTTTTCGTCAGTTGTAACGATAATTATTTTTAGCCTGTTATTGGCTGGTTCAGAAAAATGGTCCATAGCTGAAATTTGAGAGATATGAAAGTCAGAAATATTAAAACTTTCAATTTCAGTAAAATCATTCAGAACATAGTCGATTTTATTAAATCTTTCATCGTTTTGAATATTAAAATTAGAGACTATTACTTCGGTTCCAGTAATTGGACCATTAAAGGTGCGACGCAATCCCTTGGTATTCCATTCATTTGTATATGGCATTAATGAACACCTTTTCCCTATATGGCTTTAATTATATTCATTTTAGAATAGATGTTGAGTTTGAACTATAATACAGGTTATTTTTTTCCTATTAATTCAACCTGGTAGCCATCAGGATCTTCGATAAATGCAATAATGGTTGTACCTGCATTCATCGGTCCCGCATCACGGATAATTTTCCCACCGCTCTTTTTCATTTCATTACATGCCTGGTAAACATCGTCTACTTCAATGGCAATGTGTCCAAATGCATTACCCATATCGTAATGTTCAGTGTCCCAGTTATGGGTGAGCTCAATCACGGCTTCGTCTGCTTCATCACCATAACCGACAAAAGCCAATGTGAACTTTCC
>JAOUOK010000311.1 GCA_029880425.1 Gammaproteobacteria bacterium | reverse complement strand
AACCACACCGATAACACCCTTTAACCCCATTAGTATCACTGCAATAAGTACTGCAATATTAATTACTAAGAGTGCATTACGTAACAGGTAGGATTTACCGTACAGGGTTGTTTGCTCATAATGAGAAACCGCACCCTCACCCTTATTTTTCTTCAGGTCACGGGAATGCGCAATCAAACCGGCTGACTCGAGTAATACCCCAACTAACGCAACAATGGCAGCTTGTTGTACTAATAAAGTATCAACTGTCGCTGTTGTGATACTTACGATTAAGGCAATACTCACTGAACCAAAAACTAAAGCCGTTGCGACAAAACTACTCGCTGTTTGCCAATGGTTCCAGTAAGGACGCGCCGGGATTAAGTAAAGCTTAATCATGTAATATAAGCCCACTACTCCGCCAAGTATCGCAACAGTTGCCGATGCTATCATCGCAACCTGTAGTAAACGGGTATTAAAAATTTCGACTGAACTAAATATGCCGTATTTATTTAAAAGTGCAAACAAACCAAAACCTGCAAAGCCCATAAAGAATAACGTTACTCCCGCTATTTCACGACTCAACGGTGATAAGCGCCAGTTATTAAAACCACGATAAAAACGATGTGGCTTACCTAAATGCAGGTTCAGCTTGATCATACCAATACTAAATATCACAAAGAGGCTGGCAAACACGGGCAAGAAAGAATCCGCGAAGCCATTCCTAATACTTTCCAGGCCAACATCAGCACCAAACATCAGTAACAAGAAGGCACCGATTACCGCCTGTGAGGTTAAAGTAAAAATAATGTGCGCATTTTCATGTGAGCTAAACAATTTTTTAAGGTTCCACTCGCGCTTATCACCATATTTAGGATCGAGTTCCGGTGTAAAGCTGTCATCTGCTTCATTACGGTGATATTTCAGTGGCGTGCTGTCGACACGCACCATGTCACGATGCGTAGTACGTGTTTGCTGAAAGCGAATATTCGGTTGAGTAATATCAGTTCTCGGGAAACCCGGGATTTCTGTCTTCGCCTGTGTTCGTCCTTCTGGAATGTTTTCGATAACCCCAAAGTCCAGTGCTTTACCCAGGCATGCTGAAACACAGGCTGGTTTTAGTCCCACCTCAAGACGATCAACACACATATTGCATTTGCTGACTTGTCCTTTAACCGGGTCAAGTTGTGGTGCATTATATGGACATACCCATGTACAGTAACCGCAACCAAAACAAATATCCGGGTCCTGGAGTACAGCACCATACTCGGCAAATTTTGTATAAGCCCGGGTTGGACAGCCTTTTAAGCAAACCGGGTTATCACAATGGTTGCATGCCATAGAGATATTAAGGCGTTGGTAAGCGGGATAGGTTCCCCCTTCTACAAAACCAACCGAACGAAACGCGATATGTGCCGGGTTGTCATTTTTCTCACTGCATGCCGCTTCACATGCATGGCAAGCAATACAGTTATCGGCATTAAAATAAAATCCATGTTGTTTATAACGGTTAGGATTATTACCAATCGAATCATCACCATTAATATTCAGGCTCTTACCATGTAACTCATCACCTTCTAGCGCTTTATCAATGGCTACACCATAACGATTATGAGTCTTGCTTTGCGGATCATTTAGCAAAGCATATTCAGGTTCATTTTTACGTACTTCAAACATATTGCTTCCCTAATAAACGAGTTAGAATTTCCGCATTTCCATACTCAGTCGTGCTGCTTCTTTTTGATCTTCAATACGTTCAATACGTACGGCAGACTGTTTATAAGCAGGTTGACGTGAATGTGGGTCAAGCAGACCAAGAGTCAAACGGTTTGCACAATCATGAAAATGAAAAGGCAAGAAAACCATATTAATAGGAACACGTTGAGTTGGTGTTGCCATGACAACGGCATCTGAGCGACGAGAAATCAGGCGAACATACTCACCCCGTTGAACACCCAGTTTTGCCGCGAGGTCAGGATTAATCTCAATAAACGGGATCGGGCTGTACTTATTATTATTACCAATCTTGCCGGTCTTGGTCCGACCATGCCAGTGTTCAATCAGGCGCCCGGTATTTAACCAGATTGGGAACTTATCATCGGGTACTTCGTTATTATCAATAAACGGTAAAGGGATCAGTTTTGCCTTTCCATCCGGGTAACTAAAGGTGCCGTATTCTGTATAAAGACGTTTACCGCCGCTTGGTGGTACTTCACCTTGTTGTAATTGTTTTTCTGTATAAGGCCACTGAATGCCACGTTGTTTTTCAATCAACTCGTGGTTCATTCCCGAGATATCAGCAAGACGACCTTTAGATAACTCTGCCATTTCTAAAAAGATATCCGGTGCCTTCTCAGGAAACTTAACATGACCATTAGGGTTAAAGCGTTCTGCCATACGGTTAAAAATCCATAAGTCAGGCTTCGCTTTGCCCGGTGGAGGGCTAATTGGTTTTACTAGATTAATACGGCGCTCGGTATTGGTCATGACGCCTTCTTTTTCAGCCCATGTACCTGCAGGTAAATACACATGTGCATACTGCGCACTTTCCGTATCTTCATAACAATCCTGAACAGCACAGAATTCCAGCTTCTCCATCGCCTTGCGTACACGTGCACTATTAGGTAACGAGGTCAAAGGATTGGTCGCGATTAACCACAAACCTTTGATCTGTCCCGACTCAATAGCGTGGTAAATGTCTGTTTGAAACATGCCGCGTTGCTTGGGAAAGAATTCAGGATCGATATTCCAGAATTTCGCAATATCTTCACGATCTTGCGGATTTTCAAGGAAACGATAATTTGGCAGTCCAGAACAGGAAGACCATTCGCGTGTACCCATCGCGTTACACTGCCCGGTAATCGAAAGACTGGTACCACCTGGTTTACCAATGTTACCGGTTAATAATGCAAGGTTATTTATACCAACGACGCCATCAGAACCATGAGTCGATTGATTAATCCCCATCGTCCAGATCTGCATGGCGGCACCCGCGTTTGCAAATGTACGGGCAACCTGGCGAATCGTATCTTCATCAATACCGCAAATTTTTGCAGCCGTAACGGGATCATATTTTGCAACCTCGGCACGCACTTCTTCAAAACCGACTGTATTGGCTGCGATATATTCTTTATCTTCAAGCCCTTCATCCAGTATAACGTGCATCAATGCATTTTGAAGTACCACATCGGTTCCTGGAGTAATGGGTAAATGGATATGCGCGTTCTGTGCAAGCATGGTAACGCGGGGGTCAACCACGATTAAGGTAAAGCCCTTTTTTTCCTGTGCCTCTTTCATGCGCCAGTAAATAATGGGATGTTGCTCTGGAAGATTAGAGCCCCATGCAATTAAACAATCAGTATGATCAAAATCATCATAACAACCCGGTGGACC
>JAOUOK010000312.1 GCA_029880425.1 Gammaproteobacteria bacterium | reverse complement strand
GATTTTTGATGCTTTTGAAATCAAACTCCCCTCGAAAATCATTTCTTGCCAGAACACGCTAGCTTTATGAAAAGGTTATCACTGTCATCGATGACGTTTTACCAGGTAAAACAGAATGGACTGAAACCCGTGAAGAAGGGGCCATCGAGGTTAGTCTAGAGGCTGTTCAGCCTGAATAAGGCATCAACCTATCACCAAATTTTATCAACGCAGTCATGTTCTGCCTGCCTGAACAGGTTATTTATTTTTTATATTTTGTGATTTGGGGTTATAAACAGTAGTCATAAAATTATTTCATGATGATAAGCTATTGAAATGTAGGCATATATTATTTGTCGTGTAAAAAGTGCTTGCTTTTATGCTATTTAGCAGTCTGAACGGGTTGTTTATTTTTGTACATTTTGTGGTTTTGGGCTATATTATCAGCCATAAAATTATTTCATGGTTGTAACATATTGAAATATAAGTATATATTTTTTGCTGTGTAAAAAGCACTTGCTTTTGCGTGGTGATTAACTAAAGTGGCAACCAAATAACAAATTTAACCGGAAAACACCGGTGTAAGGTCATATGGCTGCAGTCATATGGTCATAGACAGTGGAGAATACTATGTCTAATCAGAATCAAGACCAGGATATCGATCAACAGGAAACCCTTGAATGGCTTGATGCCATTGAAAGTGTCATGGAGTCAGATGGTGCTGAACGTGCACATTTCTTACTTGATCAAATGATTGATAAGTTACGTCGCTCAGGTGCCAACCTGCCTCACACAGCAAACACTGCTTATGTAAACACGATACCTACACACCTGCAGCCAAATATGCCGGGTGATTTGAGTTTAGAGCGTCGTATCAGAACACTGATTCGCTGGAACGCCGCGGCAATGGTGGTGAAAGCCAACCGTAAAGCCTCTGAACTGGGTGGTCATATTGCCAGCTTTGCTTCTGCATCAATGCTATATGATGTGGGGTTTAATCATTTCTGGCGAGCACCGAACCATGAGCACGGTGGTGACCTGGTTTTCTTCCAGGGACATTCTGCGCCGGGTATGTATGCCCGTGCCTATATGGAAGGCCGTTTAACAGAAGAACAACTGGATAACTTCCGCCAGGAAGTCGATGGTAAAGGTCTGTCTTCTTATCCACACCCATGGTTAATGCCTGATTTCTGGCAGTTCCCAACCGTATCGATGGGGCTGGGTCCTATTTCTGCGATATACCAGGCACGCTTTATGAAGTACCTGCAAGATCGCGGCCTGGCAGATACGCGTGACCGTAATGTCTGGTGCTTTATGGGTGATGGTGAAACTGATGAACCAGAATCTTTAGGTGCGATTTCACTGGCTTCACGTGAAAAGCTGGATAACCTGACTTTTGTTATTAACTGTAACCTGCAACGTCTTGATGGCCCGGTACGTGGTAACGGAAAAATTGTCCAGGAACTGGAAGCAAACTTCCGCGGTGCAGGCTGGAAAGTCATTAAAGTACTGTGGGGTAGTTACTGGGATCCACTGTTAGCCAAAGATAAAAACGGTTTACTGCAGAAGCGTATGATGGAAGCAGTAGACGGTGACTTTATGAATTATAAATCGAAAGATGGTGCTTATGTTCGTGAGCATTTCTTTGGTAAATACCCTGAATTAAAAGCCATGGTTGCCGACATGTCGGATGATGATATCTGGCGTTTAAACCGTGGTGGTCATGATCCTTATAAAGTTTATGCAGCGTATGCTGAAGCTTCAAAACGTGATGGCCAGCCAACGGTTGTTCTCGCGCATAGTGTTAAAGGCTATGGTATGGGTGCAGCGGGTGAAGGCCAGATGCGTACTCACTCACAGAAAAAACTCGATGAAGAAGAAATGATTGCCTACAAGAATCGTTTCAATATTCCTATTTCTGATGAGGAAGCAGCAAAGGCTGAATACTACCGCCCGGATGAAAATTCTGCCGAGGTTAAATATTTAAAAGCACAGCGTAAAAAGCTGGGTGGTCCAATGCCATCTCGTCAACGCCTGGCCGCACCGTTAGAAGTGCCAGACTTGTCAGTATTTGAACCGATTACCAAGGGTTCAGGTGATCGTGAAATGTCGACCACCATGGCATTCGTTCGTTTATTAACCTTGATTACCCGTGACAAGAAAATGGGTAAGTACGTGGTGCCTATTGTTCCGGATGAAGCGCGTACTTTCGGTATGGAAGGTATGTTCCGTCAGCTTGGTATTTACTCGTCAGTGGGTCAGTTATACACGCCACAGGATAAAGAACAGGTAATGTTCTACAAGGAAGATAAAACTGGCCAGATTCTTGAAGAAGGGATTAACGAAGCCGGTGCCATGTCTTCATGGATCGCCGCGGCAACGTCATACAGCACACACAGTGTAAACATGGTGCCATTCTATATTTACTACTCGATGTTTGGTTTCCAACGTATTGGTGATCTTGCCTGGATGGCGGGTGATATGCAGGCACGTGGTTTCTTGCTCGGTGGTACAGCCGGTCGTACCACGCTTGCGGGTGAAGGTTTACAACACCAGGACGGTCATAGTTTCATGGTATCTGGCACGATTCCAAACTGTGTTTCATATGATCCGACTTTTGCATACGAGCTCGCCGTCATCATCCAGGATGGATTGCGTCGCATGTATCAGAACCAGGAAAACGTCTTCTATTACATCGCGGTAATGAATGAAAATTACCAGCAGCCTGCAATGCCAAAAGGTGTTGAAGAAGGTATTATTAAAGGTATGTACCTGCTTCAAGGTGGTGGTAAGCGACGTAAGAAAGTTCAGTTAATGGGTTCAGGCACAATTCTTCGTGAAGTGATAGCCGCTGCGGATTTGTTAGATAAAGACTGGGCGATTGATGCAGATATCTGGAGTGTCACCAGCTTTAATGAACTGAAACGAGAAGCCGTGGATGTTGATCGCTGGAATATGCTGCATCCATTACAGGAAAAACGAGTCAGTTATGTTGAAAAATGTCTGAAAGATAAACGTGGTCCCGTGATTGCTGCAACAGACTATATACGTAACTACCCCGATCAGATTGCTAAGTGGGTACCTTCAAGCTACACGTCTTTAGGTACAGATGGCTTTGGTCGTTCTGATACGCGTGCACAACTACGTAAACACTTCGAAGTAAATGCAAAATATGTAACGGTTGCTGCGTTAATGGCACTGGCAGATGAAGGTCAGTTCCCGGCAGGCAAAGTTCAGGAAGCGATTGAGAAATACGGTATCGATCCTGAAAAGACAAACCCTGCACTTGCTTAACAATTAGAGTAAACAAGTTCCCCCCTCCCTTGACGGGAGGGGATAAAAATATGAGTTCCCCCTCCCTTGATGGGAGGGGGTAAAAAACTTTAGTCCCCC
>JAOUOK010000310.1 GCA_029880425.1 Gammaproteobacteria bacterium | reverse complement strand
AACCCTGTGTAGGGTAAAAGTCCTGACTTGATATTCCGGTGACCAGTAAAGATAAAAATATAATAAGAAATGTTAAACCAACCAATTGATCTGGGGCAGATCTTTTTCTTCCAGAAAGCTTAAATCCTTGCCTCAGCGCAATGACCCAAAACAATAACAAAGGTGCAGCGCCTAGCAACCCCGCATCTAATAGAAGACGAAGATAGGCGTTATGCGGATGAGGAAACCCCCTGTCATCTTTGCTCAAATTCTGTATTTTTCTGACTTCTTCATAAGCTCCAGTTCTAATCATGGCCATACCACCGTATCCAAGCCATGGCGACTCTTTAATTTTATCAATGACTACAGGCCAGGCTATCGCGCGCCCAGAAGTCGCAGCATCTACATCCGATACCTCCATATTTGCGCTATCACTATCTATCCCACTAAGAACTCGATCCACAACGAACGGCATAAATGTCACAACAGCTATAATAAATATCGGGATAACTAATATACCTTTACGCCATTTGTATATTGTCAAAAACAACCCCAGCACCGCCCATGCAAGATACCCGGCCCTACCACCGGTTAGCGCCAAAGCGAATGTGAGAAATGCAAATATTACGATGTTTACATATTTGAAACGTTGAGGAAAAACCTTTGGCCCTATAATCAATGATAACCAGGCACCACCAGAAAGCATCATAGCGGTATTTACTCGACTCCATCCAAACGCTTGCTCCAAAACCTTTAAAGAATGCCGGTTAAAGTCCAGATCACTTAGCACTGACCCGATTGGAACCCTGCTAACTACAACCACACCAATCAAAATATAAGCAATAAGTATCGCAAGAAGTGTGTGCCTTTGGCTCTCGTAACTGTAGGCTCCCAAAAAAACCAACACGCCAGGAATAATCCATTTAAATCTGTTTATCATCCGGTCACTGACTATCTGAACAATTGTATCACTCCTCCCCCAATATGAGAGCGACTCAAAATCAAAAAGCAACCTGATGCTTGATAGCTGGGAGATCGATATATACAACAGCACCAAAATGAGCACACCGCCGCCCAATGCAGCCTTGCGCTCATCACTCTTATCCCTAAAAATAAATCCAAGCAATGTGAAAATAAGTATCAAATTCCAGGGATTTAGCCCTTGAACCCCCAATGTATTAGTTGGCATTAACGCATGCGAATATATCCCGGTGAACGCGATCAATACACAAACGCCTTTATGCCAATCTTTTATAGAAATAAAAGAAACTGCAAATGTCAAAATCCATATCGCTAGTACTTTCATAAGAATTAATCGTAGGAGTTATTAAACGAGAATGCTTTTCTTAAACCACCAAACGTCACAAAAAACAATAGTTCACGCATAGAGCCTGACAGCGGGAAATGAACTCTTTTCAATTTGTATACATTTTGGCCAGGAAAATTTGAGCCTGAGTCCGAAGTGGTCGCAGACAAGTATCCGCCATCCTTGACCAACTGAATCACCTCCTCGGAGTAATCACCATTTGGATAACAGAGATGAATACATTTTTCACCAACTTTTTCTTCAATTATCTTTTTTGACAACTCCAATTCCTGAATTATTTTCAACCTATCCACTTTATCCAGCCGGTAATGTGACATCGTATGACTGCCTATTTCCAGATTATATCTATTCAGGTAGGATCTAATCGATCCAAGGCGAGCCAACCGACACCACAAATCATTATTTTGAATATTTTCAAGCGAATGACCAGATTCAGTTTCGAGGCGACTGATTAGATTATTCATATATTCATTAAAAGTATAATCGTCCACAAAATGGTCCTTGCACTTATCCCTGAACAATTTATAGGACTTTGTAGCAACCAGACGATCTCTCAAATCCAGGACAATTTTTTCATCTCCAATAGTCAATGCTATTTCTTCTGACTTTATATGCTGAAGGACATAATCAAGCCGATCAAACCAGAGAGACGTTAACCCATCTCCCTTTCCTGCAACTACGTAAACTATTGGATGCGCATCGTATTTGTTACATATAGGCACTGCCAGTTCAAATTGATTTACATAGCCATCATCCATGGTTATAACCATAGCATTATCTACGGGCTCTACTTTTCCATTTAATATATCTAACGCCATAGATAAACTAACAAAATTGTAGTATCCAGAAAGGATCGCCAATCCTTGATCAAGACGTTTAGGGTCAATCTGCGGACGTAATGGCAACCATTCTCTATTGTACTCTTCACTCATTACACCATGTAATGTTAATATAGTGACATTCCGTCTATTTTTGTGCATATACAATCTGATCAGGCCGGAATGAATAACAAAATATATCGTCATTCTTTTTAATAGCACGAAAAAGGAAATTTTTAGATTCTCCAGAAGATTTGTCATTTTTCTAATTCATAGTAATTTATGATAGTATTTTTTTTATAACTTGCGCCAACTTTCCAACCGAGTTCTTAGGCAAATGATGGATTTCGTAATATCGACGCGAATTCTGTGACAGCTCTCTATATAGCGTCGAATCTTTGCTCAAATTGGTAATTGCTTGAACAAGATCTTTGCAACCAGATATTTTTATTCCCAGTTGTTTTTTCCTGATAAGATCGTCCGGATCAAAAATACCGAGCACGGGGAGCCCGAATGACCATGCTTCCAAATAAGTATTGGGAAATCCTTCTACCGACGAAGTAGAACTCAAACAATCTATATTATTATAAAAGTCCTGCATTTCTTCAAAAGGCACGCTCCCAAGATATTCAATATTTTCGGCCGCCTCCATTCTATTTAAGAGGCCCCTTACATAGATGTCATTTTTGTTAGCTGAACCCGCAACAAGAAATTTAATGTTGCTCAACTGCTCAGCCGCGTCAATAAATAGCTCTAATTTTTTTAGCGGAACAATTCTGCCGACCCATCCGACTACGAATTCATCACTACTGCAATGCGTATCTTTTTCTATCTCAAGGAAACCACCAGAACGGTCCTCACAGGGCATTGGCAGAACGTCAGAATTCACCTGGAAATAATTCTTTAATGAGAGTTTTTGGAAATTGCTTTGTGCAACTACTGCATCAGCAAGCCGTATTCCCAGCCTATATAACACCCTTTCTCTTACAGAACCTAAATCCGGAAGATCAGGATCACAATCCATATTGCTGGCAAGTGAAAACAAAAATTTTTTGGAGCGCAATTTGCACCAGATAGCGATCTGGCCGGTTATACTTTCACCGCAATTATGCAGATAGATATCACTGTCAGCTTTACTCATAGCTGTAACCAGACTGGTCCATCTAGGATAAAAAAAACGTAATATTGGCAAGCCATCTTCTTGTCTGCATAATTTTATAACTCTTATTTTGTCAATTATTTCCTCTTTTTCG
>JAOUOK010000309.1 GCA_029880425.1 Gammaproteobacteria bacterium | reverse complement strand
AAGAATAGTCAAAAAAACATTTAAAAACAATCAGTTACTGAGTGATATTTGGGAAGGAGTAGAAAAAGGGTTAGTTTAGTTCAGCATGAATGGCACTAAAGCTGCGCGGCCAGGGTTTGGCTTTTTGTATCGTTGTCGGAAGCTGGTCAATGGCGGTTTTGGCCTTAGAATAACCGCTGTAGCTACCATAGATCAGGATATACCAGTTCTTGCCATCACGAAGCCGATGAAAATAAACGGCTTTTCCTTCTAGCTGATGACGTTTAATGAATGTTTCTATGGCATTTTTATCTGTGCCGGCAGCAAGCTGTAGCGTGTAATGTCTTGGATCCTGGCTCCATAACCAGCCTTCCTGGTTTTTAGTATTAATTGTGCTTGCCGAAGTTATGACAGTGGATATGGCAGCTGTTTCTTCACTTAACGTGGGGAGAATACTGGCAAAAGAACGAATCCAGGGCTTGGCGGTACCCCTGGGTAATTTTTTAGCGGCTGTTTGCGCAGCTGATTTAGTTGGGTAGCTACCATAAACCAGAGTAAACCAGTCTTTACCATTACGTTTTGTTTTAAACCAGGCTGCAGCATTGTTTAAAGAATATTTTTTCAGGTAATCAGGTAATGCATCCTGTTGATGAGTACCAAGTAATTGCAGGGTAAAGTGATTTTTATTTTGTTGTTTTATCCAGTCCTGCCCATATAAGCCACTTTGTTGTTTTTGTGCGGTAACTTTTTTAGTGACGTTAGTTTTCGAGGTGATGGAGGTTGTTTCTTTTACAGCCACAGGTTTTTTTAGTGGGTTGGTTTTTGTTTTTTCGCTTGCAACAATTTCTTTTGCTGCTGAAATAACCTCAAAGCTTATGCTATTGGATTGAATTTTAAGCTCAGGATCAATAACTGTAACGTGCCAGGTATCTTTTTGCATGCCAACATTAAGAATTAAATTAATGTAGCTGTCGCTGGTAAAGGTAACCTGGGTTGGGGCCAGGATTTTTTCATGTTCGCTCCAGCTAACTTTAACTTTTTGTCTTTTATTAAATCCGCTACCACTAACAGAAATGATTTGTCGCTGTTTACTTCCGTTTACCGGGTTTGGATTTACTGAAATTAATTTTATCGCGGCTAAATCTTTTTTCTCGGCTTGTTTTTGCTTGGCAGGTTTTGGTTCATCGTTTAATGAAAACTCGATTGTTTTTTCTTTTACAGCAGGAATTTTAGCGGGTTCATCCGGTTTATTTACTGTGCCGGCATTTGCAATTTGTTCAGGTATGGCTGGCTTAATGTCGGTTTTATTGACTTCCGCGATATCATTAACAGGTTCTTCAAACAGCTTGTTAATTTCATCCTGGAAAAGTAAAACGGTGACAACTATTGCAAGTGCAAATCCACCCAGCACGATATTGCGTAAATTTAAATTTGAGGCTTCTTCGTGAATAAGTTCATCCACAAGAAGTAGTTCATCGGACGGAGCAGGCTCAGTGTCATCAAGCAGGTTTTGATGTGCATACTCATTAATTTGAGCAGGGATACCTTTGGATGCTTTAAAAATTTTATGGATCAGTTTTGGTGTAAATGGGCTGGTTCCATCAAGTCCTGCAACTGCAAGACGATGGCGTAAATATTCGGCGGTTTGAGTTTCATCTAACGCCGGTATTTCCATGCTATGCGTGACACGTTCTTTTAACGAGTGAATGGCCGGATCTTCAAGCATTTTTTCAATTTCCGGTTCACAAAATAAAATAATGCGTAGCGTGGTATGTTGATCAGAGTGATGTTCTGCAAGATAGAGTAATGCCTGTAACGCATCCTGTGGCAGTTCATGTGCATCATCTATGACAAGAATAGGAATATTTGCAGACTGGTGTATATGTTCAAGCTGTGAGCTCAATACTTCAAATAATGCAGCAGGATCACGCGGTGGCTCTGTAATGCCAAAACCGTTGGCAACTTGTTTTAATAAAAGACCGGCATCCATCATGGTATGTGATTGAATCTCACATATTTCCCATTCTTCCTGGGCGCTAGAGATAAAATGTTGTTTAAGGCTGCTTTTACCTATGCCTCTTTCACCTGTAATGATAAGTAACAGGTTTCCATATTGTGTGTAGTGTTTGAGTAATTCGAGTCGTTCAGTCAGTGCTGAATTGGAGTAAAAAAAACGGTTGTTATGTTGTACCGAAAAAGGGGCTTCGGTTAAACCATAAGCTGCTAAATAAGTTGGTTCAACACGGTTAAGTTGTTTTATGTTGTCAGCGTCATAAGTCATAAGTGTTTATCCTTAAAAAGTTATAACTCAGACAGGTTTATCCTGTCCCTGCATAAATACAACTTTAAAGCCACGTTTTAGCTGTGAATCACGTACCCGGAGCAAGGCACTTTCAGCTGATTCGCGATCTTCAAAATGATCACGTTTTACTCTGCCAGAGCGGCCTTGTTGTCCCCATTCACGCACAAGTGTCCAGCCATCAAGCAGATCTTCCAATAATAGTAACTGGTAATAGCGGGATGGCTTGTCATCCAGGGCAGGTATTTGCATATATATTCGCATAAATTGACTTAACTATGTTAATTCTGTCGGGTCAAAGATTCGTTTATATTCTTTAATGGCATAACGGTCAGTCATGCCAGCAATGTAATCAGAAACAATACGTGCTCGACCGCTATCCCCATTATTACTTTCTTCCTGTTGTGCTTTTTCGCGGTACTCTGGTGGCATCAGGCGAAGATCATTAAGTAAGGCATCAAAAATTTTTGTAATAACATTCCCCGCTTTGTGACTCATGCGATGAACACGGTAGTGGCGGTACAAGTTTTCTCTTAAGAAACGTTTTAGTTCAAGATGCATGTCTAGCATATCTTCACTAAAGCTTATTAAGCTAGCATCATGCTGACGTATGTCTTCAATAGATTGTGGCTGTGCCTGTGTAATATTTTTTGCGCTTTCTGCGATTAAATCTTTAATCTGCTCGTCAATCATACGTCGTACAATTTCGTATATAGTGCGCTTGTTATCCAGTTTCGGGTAATCTTTTTCAACCTTGCTATAGAGTGTTTTAAAAAAGCGTGTTTCGCGCAACTGCTCAATACTAATAAAACCTGAGCGCAGACCATCATCAACGTCATGACTGTTATACGCAATAGCATCAGCAAGGTTAACCATTTGTGCTTCGATATTGGGTTGAGTTTTATTGATAAAACGTAAACCGACATCACCAAGTTGTTCTGCATTTCTTAGAGAGCAATGTTTAAGAATACCTTCACGGCTTTCAAAGGTCAGGTTAAGACCGTTAAACTCGGCATACTTCTCTTCCAACTCATCAACCACCCGCAATGATTGAAGGTTATGTTCAAAGCCACCATAATTTTTCATGCAGTCGTTCAATGCATCCTGGCCGGTGTGACCAA
>JAOUOK010000307.1 GCA_029880425.1 Gammaproteobacteria bacterium | reverse complement strand
ACCGATACTCTCTAATGTTTTAATGTCTGTAAAAAACAATACTTTATCCTTTACTGGTACTGATTTAGAAGTTGAAATAATTAATCATTGTACAATTGAAAACAACGAAGAAGGTGAAACAACTTTACCTGCTCGTAAACTTCTGGATATTTGTAAAGCATTACCTGAAGGGTCAAATATTGAAATCACGATTGACCAGGAACGTGCAATTCTAAAATCAGGAAGAAGTCGATTTACACTTTCTACGTTAGCTGCAACTGAATTTCCGAGTATTGATGCTCTTATTTCACCTTATGAATTCACTGTTCCTCAAAAGATCTTTAAAAAATTAATTGATCAAACTCAATTTTGCATGGCACAACAAGATGTACGTTATTACTTAAATGGCCTGATGCTAGAATTATCAGACAACCAAATGATTGCTGTTGCAACTGATGGCCACCGTTTAGCTTTTTGCCAGGCGAATGTAGAATTAAATGCAGGAGAAACACGCCAGGTTATTATCCCTCGAAAAGCAGTTAATGAAATTTCAAGATTATTGGAAGATTCTGATGATGATGTAAAAGTTTCTTTAAGTGAAAATCACATTCGTATTATATTTTCTAATGTTATCTTCACTTCTAAACTAATTGATGGAAAATTTCCAGATTATCAACAAGTTATTCCACAAAAATGTGATAATGAAGTAAAAAGCTCACGCGATAACTTATACCAGTCATTTCACCGTACCTCTGTACTATCAAATGAAAAATACCGTGGCATGCGTCTTCAATTAAGTCAAAACCAGTTACAAGCAACGGTACATAACCCGGAACAAGATGAAGCAGAAGAAGTTATTGAAGTCACCTATTCAGGAGATGAATTTGAAATTGGCTTTAATGTTGCTTATTTACTTGATGCATTGAGTGCAATTAAATCAGATGAAGTGGTAATGCAACTTACCGATTCAAATCACAGTTGCTTGTTATTTGGTACAGATGATGTAGATAGTAAATATGTTGTTATGCCAATGCGTTTATAAATTCAGTAATTTATGTATTTAACACAACTTGATATACGTCAAGTTAGAAATATACATGACGAGAAATTAATACCAGGACAACGTTGCACTTATATTTATGGTGATAATGCGAGTGGTAAAACGAGTGTATTAGAGGCAATTTATTTACTCTCTGTTGCTCGCTCTTTTCGTACCACCCATATCAAACATGTTATTTCACAAAATAGCAAATATTTACAAGTGTTTGCAAGAATACAAAATGAAAATGAACAAGCAGCAGTAGGACTAGAACGATCCTTACAAAAAACACGAATCCGTATCAATGGTTCTGATGTAAAAAAAGTTGCAGATTTAAGTTCTCTTCTACCAGTCCAGGTAATAAATCCAGATGTCCATAAATTACTCGAGCAAGGACCAAAGTATAGAAGACAATTTATTGACTGGGGAGTGTTCCACGTGGAACATGATTTTTTACTTTCCTGGCAACATTATTACCGTGTCTTAAAACAAAGAAATGCAGCATTAAGAAAAAAACAAAACAAACAGACTATAACTTTATGGGACGACCAGCTCATTCAGTATGCCAAAATCATTACATTGGCCCGAGAAGCTTACTTATTAAATTTTATTCCTATATTTAATAAATATGTTGATAAGTTAATGGGATTATCAGTTAATATAAAATATCAACGTGGCTGGGATTCAGAAACAAGTTTTACTGAAACACTCTTAAATACTTTTGAAAAAGATTATCTGAAAGGTTTCACTTCTTTTGGTCCTCACCGCGCAGATTTAGAGATTTGGCATCAAGGGACCCAGGTACAAAATAGTTTTTCGCGAGGTCAGCAAAAATTACTTGTCTGTGCTATGCGCCTGGCGCAAATTAGTCACTTAAAAAAAGAAAAAAATCAGGATTCAGTCTTACTCGTTGACGATTTAGCGGCAGAACTTGATACTAAACACAGACAGAATTTAATAGAATTATTGGTTGATACAAAAGCACAGCTGTTTCTAACAGCTACAGAACAAAATTCATTTATTTTACCCCCTGAAATAGAATCAAAAATGTTCCACGTGGAACACGGTAGATTAAAAGAAGTGGTACAATAATCGCCCATAATTAGGAGCTTTAACCGTGACTGATAAAAAATCATATGATTCTTCAAGTATTAAAGTGCTTAAAGGTCTCGATGCTGTACGAAAAAGACCGGGCATGTATATAGGTGACACAGATGATGGCACTGGCTTGCATCATATGGTGTTTGAAGTCGTGGATAATTCAATTGATGAAGCCTTAGCCGGTTATTGTGATGAAATTAATGTCACTATTCATACTGATGGTTCAGTTTCAGTAAAAGACAATGGCCGTGGAATTCCGGTTGATTTTCATGAAGATGAAGGTCGTTCAGCTGCGGAAGTCATTCTTACCGTATTACATGCGGGTGGGAAATTTGATGATAATTCTTATAAAGTTTCCGGTGGATTACACGGAGTAGGCGTTTCTGTAGTTAATGCTTTATCAGAATCGTTAAGACTTACGATTCGTAGAGATGGAAAAATACATCAACAAGATTATTCCATGGGTGATGCTCAGAATGAGTTGAAAGTCGTTGGTGATACCGAGAACTCAGGCACTGAAATTCGATTCAAGCCGAGTCAAGAGATTTTCACTATTACAGAATATCATTATGATATTTTAGCCAAGCGTTTGCGTGAATTATCATTCTTAAATTCCGGTGTGTGTATTACTTTAACGGATGAACGAGATGGAAAATCTGACCGTTTTGAGTATGAAGGTGGAATCAAAGCTTTTGTTGAGCACTTAAATCGTAATAAAACGCCGTTACATGAAAATGTTTTTTATTTTGAAACTGAAAAAGACGACGTTGTTGTTGAAGCAGCGTTACAATGGAGTGATTCATACCAGGAAAATATTTTCTGTTTTACTAATAATATTCCACAACGTGATGGTGGTACGCACTTAGCTGGTTTGCGTGGCGCCCTTACCCGCTCCATGAATAATTTTATTGAGAGCCAGGGATCTGCAAAAAAAGCAAAGGTTGCGACATCAGGTGATGATGCACGCGAAGGGTTAGTGGCAGTTTTATCTGTAAAAGTGCCAGATCCAAAATTTTCTTCTCAAACTAAAGATAAACTTGTTTCTTCTGAAGTTAAAAGTATTGTTGAATCTGTCATGGGTGAGAAATTCCAGGAGTTTTTACTAGAGAACCCTGCAGATGGTAAAGCGATTGCATCAAAAGTTGTTGATGCTGCCCGGGCTCGTGAAGCTGCCCGAAAAGCTCGCGAAATGACACGGCGTAAAGGTGCGTTGGATATAGCAGGGTTACCGGGAAAACTCGCAGATTGCCAGGAAAAAGATCCAGCGTTATCGGAATTATTCTTGG
>JAOUOK010000308.1 GCA_029880425.1 Gammaproteobacteria bacterium | reverse complement strand
ATGTTTTATTACCCGGCTGGTTGATAGAGTTCAGCATCATTTCGATCGCAGGCTGTTCCCAGTCTTTACCAAAAACATGCAAACCCATTGGCATAAACTGTTCCTGCATCTGTGTCAGGTAATGACTGACTTCATGAACCAGCATTTCATCATCGACCTGTTCAAAGCCAATACCCCTGACCTGTAGTTCATCATTCATAATCGTTTCAAGTTCACTACGTAGTTTCATTTTATCGATCATGTCGCGGATATTTTTTACCGCGCGATGCCGTGCAGGACTTTTTTCCTGCGAAGATTCAAAACTTTCAACCAGCTGGCGTAAACTTAGTAAGTCATCATATAAAGGCGTAACATTTAACGGTGGAGTCAGATGATCAATTATTACGGCAAGTCCACGTCGTTTCGCCTGTATACCTTCACCCACGCCATCGACAATGTAAGGATATATTCCGGGAATATCTGCGGCGATAAGAGAAGGGTAATCATCCTCGGTTAAACCGACACGACGTTGTGGTAAAAACTCATAGGTTGAGTGGCGACCAAGATGAACCAGTGCATCAGCTTTAAACTCATGTTTAATCCAGTAATAAAAGCCCAGGTACTGATGTGGTGGTGGAAAACTTAAATTGGCATGTAACAGTTCTTCGTTCACTTCCCAGCCCCGTGGGGGTTGCGGGCCAATAAAAATATTACCCAGCTGAATGCCGGGCACTAATAGCTTGTTATTAAATACCATGACATTGCCGGGTGCCTTGCCCCAGCCACGGATACCTTCAATACCGGTGGCATGCAAGGCATGGGTGAGCCGGGTGATTTTATCTTTTGTGTCGTTACCTTTGAGTAATGCGTTAGCCTGTTGCTTGAATTGTTTAAATAAATCCAGGGCACGATCGCGAGCAGGGTGATTAATACCTTCAAGTAAATGATCAATATCACCACCAACATGTTGCAACAGGGTTTGACCAATATCATGTTTATTCATTTTAACAGCATTAAATATACCGGACTGTAAGTAGCCTAGAGGTCCATATAACATTTCATCCTGAACGCGGGGTGACAGTGTCTTAAACCATTTATTGTATTTATCGGGAGATAACGACGTAATATTTTCCGACATCTCGGCTAAAGCCGCCTGATCATTAGGCAGGTTAATGCCCCGTTGTTGAATAAGTTCCAACAAGGCTTCCTGGCTTTCAGGTAGTTGGCCGGTGTGATAGCCCGCCTGTTTTAACTGATTAAGTATTTGCCAAAGCGAAGCGGGTACATCCAGGTTATCTGCACCAATGTTATGCCGCCCGGGAGGATGGTTATAATAAATTAAGGCCACGCGTTTTTTTGCATTGTTTTTATGGCGAAGCTTGACCCAGTTATGCATACGCGCGGTCAGTTGTGTCACTTGCCGTAGTACCGGCCGACTGGGTGAGAGTTTTAAGCCGGTGAGGTTATCGACATAAGGTGTGCTGGCAGTGGCAAGAATCATCGGCTGGCTTATGCCCTGTAATTCAGGCATGGCGACGCGGTAATGAACGCCATCCCAGGGGATTCCATCCGTCGAGAGTTGCCATTCTTCAGTAGTCCTGTCAGTTAAGCGAATACCTTTGATAACAGGAATGTTAAGTTGTGTAAGTAGCCCGGTTACCTTTTTACGGTGTTCACCGCCACCAATAGCAAAGTCTTGTAGTGACACCATAATGCCTGCTTTAACAGGTTTAATCATATCAGTGAGTGTTTTAATTGCCTGCATACTGGCTTCACCCCAGCGAGCCAGTATAGCGATACATTGCATATTAAGGTTTTCGGCCTGGGAACAAATTGTATCAAGTAGCTCACGGTCACCAGCACGGTCACCTGTGTTGTGATCAAGTATAACTGCAAGTGGTAAGTCATTGCTTAACTTGAGTTGAGCGGCTTTGATGACCTGGCCATCCTGGTAATAACGAATCGCGGCCTGGGGTTGTGGTTCTGCTACTTTAATATTTTTGTCTTGGTGATGTAATAACCACGCGATTAAGCCGGCCATGTTCTGGCTACCGCGTCCTTGCCAGTAAGTTCGTGCCTGTAACCATAACTTTTGTTCAGGGTATTGTTTTGAAAGCTTGTTGACGTGTTGCTGGTAATCAATATTTATTGCTGGTGAGGTTGTTAGTGCACGCAAGTCATGGTCATCAATTGCAGTGAATACATTTTTATTATTGAGCCTGGAAAGCCGGGTCAGGCGACGGTCACTGTTAGTTGCAAATACAGGAACATCTTTTTTTATTGGTGCAGTTTTAAGCAGGCGTTCTATTCGTGTGACACTATCACCAAACACGGCACCAATCATGATGGCATCTGCCGTCTCGATAAATTGAATGACCTGTTTGTCTGTTAATTCTGAAAGCTGCGAGGGTGTACGAAAAATTAACGTGTGGCCGGGATGATGCCGGGTAAACTCTCTCGCACCCGATGCGATTTCAGTTGCTGAACGCTCAGAAACAACAGCAAACAATGTGGCAGCACTAACAGGAAAAGTGCTCAGAAAAAAAATACTGCTTAGAAGAAGATAGCGGGATAACATCAGCTGACCTGAAAATATTATTGCCATCTATGTTTTTTACTAATAAGTAGATCCAGGCCATCAAGAATAACAGTCGAAGGCTGTAAGAATTTTCTACCGTCAAAAATTAAAATACTCACCGGTACTTTAGGCATAATCATTTGGCATTGTTGTTTTTGTTTTTGCTCAAAGATAATTAAAAAATCAGGCTGGTACTTGTTGGCAAGCGCGTTGAGATTTTCGATTTCCTGGCCGGGGCGGATATGACGAATTTTTCCTTTACTTTCTGCAACATTAAAACCGGCCTTGGTAAATAAATCATGCAGGCGTGAGTCAGGACCAAAAGAATAAGGTTTACCGCTGCAAGATGAAAGTAATAAGACTTTTTTATTATTTCCTTTAACCTGCTTAACTTTATGACGCCATGCTTTTGCAAATTCGTTTACTTTAGCTTGAGCGTGTGTCCAGTTAGTGGCTTGAATAACTGCTTCCATGTTTTCTTCAAGCTGACTCATTTTGTTAAAACTGGCTAATCGAAGAACTTTTGTCCCTTTGGGAACAACTTTTTTTATGGTTTCTTCCTTGGTCCAGTTGGATGTAATAAACAAATCTGGCATTAAAGCATCAATCGCTTCAGCGTCCGGGTCTAGTATTCCCCCTGTACGCGGCAGGTCACGTTTGCTATACCGGCTTACGCCAACAATACAATGTCCCAGTCCAAGGTAATCAAGCATTTCCGAGATATAGGGTGATTGACTAATAATGCGGGGACACGCTGTATTATCATCTTGCGGGTTGGCTGCCTGTAATGAAAAGGGGATGTATATTAGACAGAGGGAAATAAGTACGCGTAAAAACATTTATTTTTT
>JAOUOK010000306.1 GCA_029880425.1 Gammaproteobacteria bacterium | reverse complement strand
GTATGGTATTTGACCGTTGAGCAGGGTACTTTTGATATGCTGCTGGATGGGCTACCCTGGAGTTTCTCTGTTGTTAAGCATGCATGGATGGATCGTGCAATTCACGTGACTTGGCGTTAAATCTTTTTATATTGGATTTTGACTGATGAGTGAGAGTAATGCTAATGCGGCAATATTAGATCAGGAAATTGCCTGGTTCCAAAATGTGTTAGCGGCAAGATTTGATATTTATTTTCAGAGAGCATCTGCCATAGATAATATTCAGCTGATTCCACCGCCAGATATTACATCAGATCAGTCTGATTATGCTCAAATTGTACGTACTAATAATATGGGTTTTGATGAACGTTTGGTTATTATCTTGGCATTATTGCCCCATTTGCAACCCCATGTATTAGATTCTTTTTTGCTCAATAACAAAGAAATTGCACGTGGTTTTACGGAATTTGGTGGATGGAAGGGAAAGAGCCACAGCGGTTTTCTACCAACAGGTGAGACGGCCGTTTTTATTCTGGCGGGTGATGATCTTGCAAGACGTTTTCAAGTCACACAATTATTTCATGAGGAACATTTTTTTTCTAAGCAACGCATTCTTAAGATTGAGCATGCTGCAAATGGCGAGCCATTTTTAAGTGCTATGTTAATGGTGGCTACAGAGTATCTCAACCTATTTACTACTGGGAAATGTGATAAACCGGATTATGGTGTTAATTTTCCAGCTAAGTTGATTTCAACAACATTATCTTGGGATGATTTGGTGTTAAATCAGGAAGTGATGGAAGAGATTGAGAATATTAATGCCTGGCTACAGCATTCAGATACGATCCTGGAACGCTGGGGGTTGGGTAAAAATATTAAGCCGGGTTATCGTGCATTGTTTTACGGACCGCCGGGTACGGGTAAAACATTGACGGCAACACTTATTGGTAAAACATTGGGAAACGATGTTTACCGGATTGATCTGTCGATGGTCGTTTCCAAATATATTGGCGAAACAGAGAAGAATCTCGCTAGTGTATTTGATCAGGCAATGGATAAAAATTGGATTCTATTTTTTGATGAAGCTGATGCTTTGTTTGGCAAGAGGACGCAGGCCAGCAGCTCAAATGATCGTCATGCAAATCAGGAAATATCTTACTTGTTGCAACGCGTAGAAGATTTTCCTGGGGTAGTCATTTTGGCTACGAATTTAAAGGGGAATATAGACGAAGCATTTGCGCGCCGCTTTCAAACTTCTGTACACTTTGCCATGCCAGATGCTGATCAGCGTTTAAAATTATGGCAAGGGATGTTTCCTGATAATAAACTTTTGGCCGCAAATATTGATTTAGCAGCAATTGCAGAAAAATTTGAGTTATCTGGTGGTGCAATTACTAATGCGGTACGGTATGGCGCGATTCGGGCAATACGTATGAAACGAAATGAAATCATACAAGATGATCTCATTAAAGGCGTGACAAAAGAATTGCTAAAAGAAGGGCGTACACAGTGAATGATGTTCTGGGAAAAATAGTTTTCTTGTGCGTAGTATTCATACTATGTAGTAGCAGCGTTTTTGCTATATCGGAAACCGATGAACACTACGATCGTCTGGTTTCACGTGCTGAATTCAAGAACCTGGATAGTTACACGGTTAATCTCATACAGGAAAATCTTGCGGTTATTTATCAGCATGACTTGAATTGGAGTAGGGATGTCAGGTTGAGCCAACGACCGCTTACAGATGGTGTAGTTGGCCCGGTTACATTATTTTGGTTACAACGTTTTATCACTGATTTTAAAATTGAACCTATTGGCAATTTTGTGAGCCAAGTAAATATCCGTCTGGAAAGAATCGCATCTTTTGCTAACATGTTTCCAGAGGAGACAAGTATCTTATTAAGTGCTGATTTTGCTCATTGGAACGACAAACAACTCAATCTGCAAAGAGAGAGTTATTACCGTATCAGGCAAAGTGGGTCTGATCAAGAACTACTAGATCTTGTATACCGATATTTGCAAGTGAGTGATCCGCAATCAAATGTAATGGGGGATGGTAGCGAATTAACGATTTATTACTATCAGTTGGATACTGAGGACTTTAAAATATTACGAAGTAAGGATTTGATAACACAGCAACTGGCTACATTGGAGAATATACGTTACGACAATGTGGCTATGCTGTCTGCTGCAGTGTCAGATGTTCTAGGAGATTTTCCTGAGCAGATAAAGAAAATATTGCCATTTATCCAACGTTATTATTTGCAGTCTGATCCAGTTGTTACTAAAAACTTTATTGTGGCACTTACTAAACAGATGCTGGGAGATCCCCGATATAGCGCACTAAATAGTACGCTTGCGGTTCTGTTGGAAAAAGAATTAGCCGATATCACATACCCAGACAAGAATTTATTTGATAAAGCAGCGCAGGCCAAAATCCGGGCTGGTATTGGTGCCTGCTACCCACCTAAGCAGCACAACCAGCATATACTTAGTTTACGGCTTGGTGATGAAGAATTCGAGCAATTAAGTAATGAGTTGTTAACGGGTATGTATTATCAAGGTATGCCAAATATCCGTCAGCAATTGGCAGAAATTAAAAGATTACGTTTGAAAAAAAGTGCCGATTGCGGAGCATCCGAGAGAGGCATGGTCAAAAGTTTTGTAGCTGATCTCTACAATAATAATGTACAACCCGCAATAGCTGTTTTATACAAAAAGACCCCGGAATTTGACCCGAAAAACTCTATTCAATGGTATGGCGGTGGATGTGGTTGTGTCCTAGATGAACTTTCTGGCACCGTGTACGGTTTTTATCCATTCTGGTTGGCAAATAAAACTGGGGAGCAGAAAGTAAACTTCAGTGTATTGTCTAGGGTGGCGTACTACGGACTTTCTTTTGATGACAAAGGTAATATTCAGCAAGCTAATAATAATTATAAAGCGTCTATTTTATCTGAGGATGGAAGGGTTAAAAGTGAGATGAGTGAATTCATCCAAGTGGCCCACAGACATAACAGTAAGGTGGATTGGGTTATTCAGAATGATAAACCTTACTGGGATAGTTGGAAAAGCATTACGTTTGGTACTCGGGCAATTATCTTTGAATCTCTAGAAGATAATATCATAAACTTATTGACTAATCCGCTATTGAGTGGCCTAACGCAACTCAAGCAAACGCTGACGGGGGGCATGTTGTCGCCACCAACGCAGGGGAATGGCGTCTCACTTTATTTTAACGATTATCCAGATGACCCAGATTCTATTACACTTTTCAGCAATTTCGTTGATAACTTAAAAAACAAATTAAAAATAGTTGATGATGATTATTTCATTAATATCATGGTGCCTCAGTCTGCTTTCGGGGAAGGGTTCTACAGCTATGAAAATTTGCTTGGGTTAATTAGTAACCCTGTTGAAAATGAAA
>JAOUOK010000305.1 GCA_029880425.1 Gammaproteobacteria bacterium | reverse complement strand
CCTGCAAGGTAAAGGACAGGTAGATTTATCTTCTGCTACCGTTTTATCTGAACACCAATACATGTGGTCTACCCCAGGCTTGTTATCACGTTTAGCCGGTTTTTTTACCAGTCGAATCGTGCGTGGACGAATGGTGGCAGTAAACAAAAAGGATTACCCCGAAGTTTTTCAGCATAAAAAATTTAAAGGAAAAGTTTACCAACTCGATGAACCTGTTCTGGATGCGGCAACATTAATTAAATCACTGGCAACCCCCCATATGAAGCATATTATGCATATCCAGGAGGTAGCTGATTTATCTGCAAATAATTTCACGGTTAAAGCAGCAAATGGTGAGAACTGGAATATTAAAACGCAGAAAATGGTTTTGGCTGCAGGCCAGGGGAATGCCGAGTTATTAAAAAAGTTGGGGCATGAGATTCCTGAAATGCAGTTACGTCCATTACAGATGGTGATGGTTCGCGGTGGTTTACCTGAAAAACTTTACGCACACTGTTTAGGTGCGAGTGCGAATCCGCGTGTTACGATCACCAGTCATGAAGACAAGCAAGGAAATATCGTCTGGTACCTGGGCGGGCAGTTAGCAGAAGAAGGGATTCATCGCACAAAAGAACAACAAATAATTAAAGCAAAAAAAGAATTACAGTCTTTGATGCCTTGGCTGAATTTTTCACAAATGCAATGGTCGACGCTCAATATCAGTCGTGCAGAACCGGCGCAAAAAGAGGGTAAGCGTCCGGCGACATCATTTTATTATGAAGAAAATAATGTGATTACAACATGGCCAACCAAACTCGCGTTATCACCTAATTTAGCTGATGATGTACTAGAGCAATTAGAAAAACAAAATGTAACCAAAAGTGGTGGCACTGAAATGCCAGAATTTAGTCATGCCGTTTTTTCAGATTTACCCTGGCAAGAAGAAGATAAATGGAAGTGAGTAGATAAATGACAAGCCTGATGAAACGTCATATTGGTTCAACCGGGATAAAAGTTAGTGTACTCGGCTTAGGTACTGTAAAACTTGGCCGGGACCAGGAAGTGAAATACCCGAGTGGTTTTACTATTCCAAATGACAATGAAGTCCGTGACTTACTTGCTCTAACTAAAGATTTAGGCGTTAACTTTATTGATACTGCGCCAGCCTATGGCAATAGCGAAGAGCGACTGGGCCAACTCATGACGAACCCAAATGACTGGGTCATTATGACCAAGGTGGGTGAGATTTTTGAAAATGGCCAGTCAACGTTTGATTTTTCAGCAGCGCATACCCGTATGAGTGTTGAGCGAAGTTTAAAAAGATTAAAGCGTGATAACCTGGATATGGTGCTGGTGCATTCCAACGGTGATGATATGAACATCATTAATAATGAAGGTGCGCTGGAAGAATTAGGACGACTAAAAGATAAAGGCTTGATTCAATCATACGGCATGTCAACTAAAACCGTCGAAGGTGGGCTGTGGATAGTTGAAAACACTGACGTGGTCATGGCAACGCTGAATTTATCTGATGATCATGATCTTCCGGTTATTGAGCGTGCGCATGAATTAAATAAAGGTGTCATTATTAAAAAAGGCTTGCAAAGTGGTCATGCCGATAAATCAGCGGGTGGTTCCGGTGTTGAAGAAGCCTTTAAATATGTCTTCAGTCATGAAGGTGTGAGTAGCATGATTGTTGGGACAATTAATCCTGAACACCTGAAAAAAAATGTTGAAGTTGTTAGCCAGGTTTGTAGGTAATGAAATTTAATGGCTGAAGTACAAAAAATACTGGTAGCTGGACCTGCATGGGTAGGTGACATGGTTATGGCTCAAAGTCTGTTTATGACTTTAAAGCAACGTCCGACACCGGTAGAGATAGATGTATTAGCACCGGCATGGTCGAATCCAATACTTAAGCGCATGCCTGAAGTCAGGGATATCATCAATTTACCTGTTAGCCACGGTGAACTTGGCTTTATGCAGCGCTATAAACTGGGTAAATCCTTGCGTATTAAAAAATATGACCAGGCGATCATTACTCCCCGATCATATAAAGCGGCTTTAGTTCCTTTTTTTGCCAAGGCTACAAAACGTACAGGTTATCGTGGCGAGATGCGTTACGGGATCATTAATGACATACATGCACTAGATAAAAATATTCTAAAACAAACGGTACAGCGTTATGTTGCGCTAGGTCTTGATGAAGATGATAACAAGGTGCCAACAATACCTTTCCCTAAATTAAGGGTGGACGAAAAAAATTTACAGCGATTACTTGCTGATTTTAATCTTAACCTGGATAAAGCGGTAATTGCGTTACTTCCTGGAGCTGAGTATGGAGAGGCTAAACGTTGGCCAGTTGAATATTATTCAGAGCTTGCCAGTAAACTGGAACAGCAGGGATTCCAGGTTTGGATACTAGGCTCAAAGAAAGATTATGAGGCTGCTGAGCGCATTAATAAAGAGAACACAGCTATAAATTTATGTGGCAGAACAAAGTTAGAAGATAGTATCGATTTACTATCGGTGTGTAAAAGTGCTGTAACAAATGATTCAGGCTTAATGCACATTGCTGCCGCTGTTGACATACCGTTAGTTGCAATATATGGATCATCAACACCCGACTATACGCCACCGCTTACGAATAAAGCGAAAATACAGTATCTTGCTCTTACATGTAGCCCTTGTTTTAAACGTGTATGTCCATTGAGGCATACTAACTGTTTAAAAGATATTACTGTAGATAAAGTATTAAATAATATTAAAACGATTTCTGAGTAAGAAGAATTATTATGGCTAAAATATCTGCATGTATTATTTCATATAACGAAGAAAAGAAAATTGAAGACTGCCTGAAGAGTCTTGAAGGTGTGGCGGATGAAATTATTGTTGTTGATTCATTAAGTACTGATAAAACAAAAGAAATTGTAAAAAAATATACTGATAAAATATATGAGCAGAAATTTTTAGGTCATGTCGAGCAAAAAAATATTGCAGTTGATAAAGCAAGTCATGACTGGATTTTAAGCCTGGACTGTGATGAACGTTTAACCAGCGAACTTAGAAATTCAATTCTTAAAATAAAGCACAACCTGGAATCTGCAGATGCCTATCGCATGGCACGTAAAACATTTTATGTTTATCGCTGGTTAAATCATTGCTGGTATCCTGATTTTAAAGTACGGCTGTTTAACAGAAAGTCTGCAAAATGGGGTGGAATAAATCCACATGATAGAGTCGAAGTATCAGGTGACAATATTGTTACCCTGAATGGTGATATGGAGCACTATTCATTTAATAGTATTTCAGAACATATTAAAACAATAGACTTATTTACTGAAATTGGTGCGGATGAAATTATCAAAAGAAATAAGTCAGTAAATATTTTAAGTCCATGGACTCATGGATTGTGGACCTTTCTTAAATTATACCTGT
>JAOUOK010000014.1 GCA_029880425.1 Gammaproteobacteria bacterium | reverse complement strand
GCTTCTGGTGGTATCCACGTATGGCACATGCCAGCACTGGTTAACATCTTTGGTGATGACTCAGTATTACAATTCGGTGGTGGTACTCTTGGCCATCCTTGGGGTAATGCTGCAGGTGCTGCTGCTAACCGTGTTGCTGTTGAAGCTTGTGTTGAAGCACGTAACACAGGTCGTGAGCTCGAAAAAGAAGGTAAGGACATCCTTACTGCTGCTGCTAAACACAGCCCAGAGCTTAAGTCTGCAATGGAAACTTGGAAAGAAATCAAATTTGAATTTGATACTGTTGACAAAATCGACGTTGCTCATAAATAAGCAGCTTAAGATTAATCATCAAGCTCAAGGTGCAAATAACTTGTACCTTGTAGCTTAATCAAATTTAACTACTAATTTTGGAGTAAATCACATGAGTGATATGCAAGATTACGCATCAAGCTTGAGCGATGCTACAAGCCGTAAGTTTGAAACTTTTTCTTACTTACCATCTATGGACCCTGACCAGATCCGTGCTCAAATCGAGTACATCGTATCTAAAGGTTGGAACCCATCAATTGAACACACAGAGCCTCAAAATGCTGCTGGTTCTTACTGGTACATGTGGAAGCTGCCAATGTTCGGTGAAACTGACGTTGACGCTATCCTTGCTGAATGTGAAGCTTGTAAAAAAGCACACCCAGGCAACCACGTACGTCTGTTAGGTCTTGATAACTTTGCACAATGTGCAGGTGCATCAATGGTTATTTTCCGCGGTGAAGCTGTTTAATCAGTAAAGCCGGGGTAATACCTAATAAAGCCCCTGAACTGCAGCGCAGGGCAGGGGCTTTTTTTTTTAAAGTTAATATATTTTTGTGGCTAACGAGATTGGCAATAAACATATATTAATCAACCGAAGTGTTAAAAGGTAATTATGGATAAACCACGTACCTATGTTGGTATCGATGAAGATATGTTTGGTGGAATGACATCCACCGGCAAAATTATTCGTGATGCCTGGGTGTTTGAACTCATACCAGAAACAGAAACCTGTAAAGGCTGGAATGGTCAGGGTATTGACGCTTTACTACAAAAAGTAAATGTTGAATGGGATAAATATGGTTGCATGGTCAGCCGCCTGCCCAAAGAACTTTTTGAACGTCACCAGAAAATACATGGTGATGCCGTGAAAAAAGCCCATGAGCTGGGTTGGAGCGGTGAATTTGAAACAGATGATGAAGGTTGACACTTCTACATCATTTATAAATAGACAATTAACTAACATATACAAGGGTGTATCATGTCTGACATAAAAATTGATCCACAGCAGTACGTTATTAAAAATGAACCATATTTTGAACCCGTAGCGAATGAAATTGAGCTATACGAAGCGGCATATAACGCACGCATGCCGATGATGTTAAAAGGCCCAACGGGTTGTGGTAAATCGCGTTTTGTTGAGTACATGGCATATAAATTAGGCAAGCCGTTAATTACTGTGGCATGTAATGAAGATATGACAGCATCTGACCTGGTCGGTCGTTTCTTACTGGATAAAGATGGTACTAAATGGCAAGACGGTCCTTTAGCCACTGCCGCACGTATCGGTGCAATTTGTTACCTTGATGAAGTGGTTGAAGCACGTCAGGATACAACGGTTGTTATTCACCCGCTTACGGATCACCGTCGTACACTTCCTTTAGATAAAAAAGGTGAACTGATTGAAGCACATCCTGATTTCCAGCTGGTTATTTCTTATAACCCTGGTTACCAGTCATTAATGAAAGATCTCAAGCAATCTACCAAGCAACGTTTTGGTGGGCTGGACTTTGATTACCCTGTTGAAGAAACTGAAATCGCGATTGTTTCTAAAGAATCAGGCGTAGATAAAGAAACGGCAGAAAAACTTGTACAAATTGCACACCGTGCACGTAACCTTAAAGGTCACGGTCTGGATGAAGGTATTTCGACTCGTCTGTTAGTATACGCAGGACAGTTAATCAGCAAAGGTGTTGATGCTGAAGCAGCTTGTAGTATGACGATGGTAACACCATTAACAGATGATCCAGATATGCGTGATACATTGAATGCTGCTGTACAGACGTTCTTTGGTTAACCGTTAATAGATAAAGCGTTATATAACGCAAAGAACGCCAGGTCGCAAAGAGAGCTAAGAGTTTTTTAATAGCTCTTTTCTTTACGGACTTTGCGACTCTGCGACCTCCGCGTTTATTTAGAGGCTAACTTATGTCGATCAAATTAGAAGATTACGAAGAACAGTTACAGGACGTGGCTCCGGAAGTACGTGCTGTACTGGATGGCACTTTCCACGAAGCTGCTCGTATCATGTCACCGACCGGACTGGAGACATACTTAACGGGTGCCAAGGCCATGTGTAACCTGGGTAAGGGTTCTGACCTTGTCATAACCTATCTCCAGGAAATGCCACTGGTGGCCAAGGAATGTGGTGAAGACATCATCGATGACTGTATTACAGCTGCGATGAAACTCTCATCCATGACCTCTGGTGAGGTTATTACCCTGATGCTCAATAGCTTACCTTCAGCATCACGCAACCTGGGTGACGGACAACTTCTACGTGGTTACCTCACGTTTATTCACCAATTTGCATCTACGGCAGCGCGTGGCTTACGCCCGATGCTTAACCACATGGATGAATTACTCGGTAAACTGACTTTAAGTGGTTTACGCCGCTGGGCAAACTTTGGTGCCCAGGCTTATCGTCGTGATTTTGATAACCTGACAAAATATTTTAACCTTGAGTCAGCTGATTCAAAGGCGATGTTACAAAAAGAACGTCGCGGTGTTCTGTTTATTAAAGTACAACGTAAACTTAATTTCTATTTACGTGCACTATGGGGACGTGATTTCTTCCTGCGTCCGACCGGTTCAGACTACACCGATTTCCGTCCTTATATTGAACATCGTATTTTGCACATGCCTGACGCGGTCGATCATGCCGGTAACGAAGATAATCGTATTGAAGGCTTAGAGCTATACCGTGCAACTGCTGCGCATATGGCAGCTCATATGTGTTATTCAGAATCAGCGATTTCAGCTGAACAGCTTAGTCCTGCCCAGATGTTTTTCATTGGTTTTATGGAAGATGCGCGTGTTGAGTATAAAGCTGCTAAAGATTTCCCCGGGCTTAAAAAATTATGGATGGCCTTACTTAAAATTGCCGATGAAGACGAAGAGCTCGAACATCCTACTATGCATGTGTTAGAACATATTGCATCCATGTTGCTTGATGACTCTGTTATTTCAGATGATGAACAAATTAGTGAGTTTGTTAGTCGTTTTCATAGTGAAATTGAAGAAAAGCAGGACGATAACAATTATTCATGGCACATGGGTATGGAGTTATTCAATATCTTTACTGCACGTAAAGAAGTGCCAAGCTTACGTATCCTTGAACGTATTCGTATCCCTTACCGTGATGACAATCGTTATGTATGGGAGTTTGAAGAATTCGATTCAGACGTAGAGTTTGAATATGTTTCTGCAAGTCAGCGCCAGGTTCGTCGCCAGGTAAGTGTAATTGAAATGGCTAACGAGGTTGATTGTGAACTGGCGGGTGATGATGCACAGGAAATCTGGACATGTTCAACTAATATGCGTCCATATGAAGATGACTTAACAGATGAACAGGTTAGCTTTAATGATATGTGGGGTAAGGAACCTATTTCTGATCCTTTCCACTACCAGGAATGGGATTACCAAATTCAATTACATCGTCCTGACTGGGCAACCGTATACGAACGTCGTCAGCCAAAAGGTGATCCAGAAGATATAAAAATGATCCTGGATGAGTACAAACCTGTCGCGCATCGTATTAAACAAATTATTGATCTGTTAACACCAGAAGGTGTGCAACGTATGCGTGGTTTGGAAGACGGTGATGAGCTTGATCTTAATGCCGCTGTTGATGCGATGATTGCCATACGTATGGGTGAGCAACCTAACCCACGTATAACGATGCGTAACGTGCTTAATACACGAGATCTCTCTATCGTGTTGCTTATGGATTTATCCGAGTCAACCAATGAACCCATGGGTGGCTCAGAGAAAACCGTGCTGCAATTAACACGTGAAGCTGCAACACTTGTTGCAACTGCAATTAATGGTATCGGTGACCCGTTTGCCCTGCATGGTTTTGCTTCAGATGGGCGTCATGACGTACAGTACTATCGTTTTAAAGACTTTAGCCAGAAGTTGGATGATGATGTTAAATCACGTTTAGCTGGTATGAAAGGTGGCCTTTCTACCCGTATGGGGGCTGCATTACGTCATGCTGGACAGCATCTACACAAACAGCCTGAACGTCGTAAGTTAATCTTACTTGTGACCGATGGTGAGCCTGCTGATATTGATGAACGTGATCCACAGCACTTACGTCACGACACCAAGAAAGCCGTTGAAGAGCTCTACAGCACCGGTGTTTTAACGTATTGCTTAACACTAGATCCAAATGCAGATGCCTATGTAAAACGTATTTTCGGTGAAAACAATTACACAGTTATTGATAATGTTGATCGTTTACCTGAAAAGCTTCCAACCTTGTTTGCATCACTGACATCTTAACTTATAAGCAAATAACAGTATTTTTTTACTGTTATTTGCTTAAGTTATTTACCTGTTTATAAAAAATTATTTCCTGCTTTTTAAGAACTTCTTTTAGTAAATTTGTACTAAACTAATAAGAAAGTAATGGATAAAATAATTTATGCTTATTCGGTATACACGTCATAATGAAGTACCACTCCTCCATAACCGTGCGGGTAAAATGGATGCGCTTTATTTCAACCATGTGCAAACGGCTTTAAAAAAACTGGGCCCGCAAATCCGTTTACGTATTCCCAAACTCAAACACCTTGAACTGATTATCCAGCGTGATGTCTGGGTGGTGGTTGATCTTGCCTTAAGTGAGTTTCCTATTCTTTGCTGGACAAATTTTCAAACAGAACACCGAGATAACCTTCATCAACCTATTGGCTGTGAAGTCCGCTATTTTCATTACGGTGCCAGCATGATTTATAACAAAACCATTGAAGGTATGGAGCTAATGCTGGGTGAGTTGCTGGGAGAAGAAATGTCAAAAGGTGAGGATAAAATAGTCCAGTTTAAAGTTTAAGAACTGGCCAGGAAAAAATTTATTTCTATTTGTGATTTTGAAGACTGAAACCAGGATGAGCCCGGAAAAATTACAATAACCTGTTATATTCATCTCACTAAACACGTTAAAACCCGCTAACACTATGATAAACTAGGCAAATATTGCGTTTTTATTGACGTTTTTTAGAAACAAGAAGTACAGGTTTATAAATATGTCCGAACTTTCACCACTCGAACTGGAAGTTGCTAATCTAATTATCGATTCTCTTGCACTCGAAGACGTTACCGCCACAGATATTGAACCTGAAGCGGCTCTTTTTAACGAGGGACTGGGGCTGGATTCTATAGATGCATTAGAACTGGCCATGGCAATATCACAAAAATATGGCTTCCAGCTAAAATCTGATGATTCTAATAATGCCATGATATTTTCGTCATTACGTAACCTGACGAATCATATCGAGGCTAATCGCCAGGGCTAATCCCTAATACCATTAATGTTAAGCAAACTTTCTATAACACTGATGGTACTTTATCCCGTGGTGGCTTATCTCGCTCTTTGGCTCGAAAAGCCCATGCTACTCATTAGTTACTTACTCTTTATTACTTCCCTGTTTGCCTTAAATCTTTGCATGGGTAAACGCCTGTTAGCAGGAACAGCTTTATTGTTTTTTATCGGGCTAGTAGGCTACTTCATAAATCAACCCGAGATTGAATACCTGGTTTATTTACCACCAACACTCATTTTCCTCGGTTTATTTTTACTCTTTTCCCAGTCATTACGTGATGGTGAAACACCATTAATTACCCGGTACGCCATGCTACTAGGGGATAAACTCGAACAACGGCATTTACGCTATAATCGTTATCTAACTATAGTCTGGTCTATTTTTTTATTAAGCATGGCCGTAACCAGTATTATACTTGCACTCTTCTTTTCAATAGAGACATGGTCATTATTCACCCATGTAATTAGTTATAGCTTAATTGCTGCACTATTCATTATTGAATTTAGCTATCGAAAATACCATTTTGCAGGAGAAATAGAAGGCGGATTTTTTCAGTTCATCTCTAAAATTATTAAAATTCGCCCGGCTAATTTGAAATAAAATGAAGTCCCTGCCCATTCTAAACAATCTGAAAAAAGATGCGCCTATCTTTATTTATAAAGGTAATGCCATTACCCCAGATATTTTTAAGCAGGATATTTTACTCGCGGCAGAAAACCTGCGGCAACATCACTATGCCATTAACCTCTGTGAAGATCGTTACCTCTTTGCGGTAGCTTTTGTTGCAACTATTATCCAAAAACATGTTTGCCTGTTACCGGCACACCACGCTGAAAATGAAATTAAAAAAATTGAACATGAATACACAGATACACAACGCCTGGATGATAAAAGCATAGAAGAATTTTTAAGTAAAAAAGTTAACACCACGCTTTCTTTTCCAGCTGAAATAAATGCTGAGCAATCCGTGGCTATTGTTTTTACTTCAGGAAGTAGTGGTAAACCTAAAGCAAACACAAAAACATGGGGAGCGCTGGTTGATAGTGCGCAGCGCGTTGCAGCACAGCTGAATTTAAACCATGAAGCACAACATACATTCATCGCCACTGTTCCACCGCAACATATGTATGGATTTGAAACCACGATTATTTATCCCATTGTAAATGGTGTTTGTGTTCACAGTGCTAAACCTTTCTTCCCGGAAGATATTCGCCAAGCGCTTAGCCAGGTTGAGACACCTGTTGTACTGGTTACAACACCGATTCATTTACGTGCCTGTAGCAAAGCCCAGCTTACCTGGCCAGAAGTGGACTTTGTTCTCAGCGCTACCGCACCGTTATCGCAACAACTTGCCAGAGACATAGAACAGCAATTACAAACGAGGCTACAGGAAATTTATGGCTGCTCGGAAGCAGGTGTTATCTCGACACGTTTTACAACACAAAATATAGAATGGCGACTTCTGCCCGGCTATAAACTATTTGATAAACTAACCGGTGTTTGTTTATCGACCCCGTTAAGCGAACATGAAATTTTATTACCCGATCAAATAGAACAGCTTGATCCGCAACACTTTCATTTACTCGGTCGTCAATCAGACCTGGTTAAAATTGCCGGCAAGCGTGGCTCATTAAACGATCTTAAAATTAAACTCAGCTCATTAAACGGTATAGAAGATGCAGTCTTCTTTATGCCAAGCGACAGTCCTGATGAAAAAACCCGGCTTGCCGCTTTTGTTATTGCACCTGGATTAACAAGCAGGGAAATCAATGAATTTTTAAGCCAGCATATTGACCATGCCTTTATGCCGCGCCCATTAATAAAGCTTGATAAACTGCCTTATAATGAAACCGGTAAATTACCGCACAAAAACCTGGTGTCATTATTAGAGCAGTATCGCAGTAATAAACACTTAAAAGACTCGGCTTAACACTGTATGGATAAAACTTTTACTATATCATCTGCTCATCCTTCATTAGCAGGACATTTTCCCGGTAACCCGGTTGTCCCCGGTGCGGTGATACTTGATGAGGTAATAAACATAATTAAAAGCATAAAACCTGGACTCACGGTAACAGCGATCCCCAGCGTTAAGTTTGTACATCCACTTTTATCGGAACAAACCGTAACTGTTAAAATTAATGAAAAAAATGAAACGACAATCAGCTTTATTTGCAGTTATCGCGATTTAAAACTCGTGACTGGCCAGCTAACCCTAAAGAGCTTATCGTGAGCCAGGACTGGTCAGAAAAAAAAGAACGCAGTAATCCTGCAACATTAAAACTTATTTGCTGGATTGCGTTACACACATCGCGCTTTTTCGCTCGTTTCTGGTTATACCCGATAACACTTTATTTTTACCTCACTTCTGCGCAGGTCAGGAAAGCATCTTCAAATTATTTAAAACGCATTAATGGATTAACAGGAAACCCGTTGCAGGTAGCGAAACATATATTTTGTTTTTCTGCGACCATTCTTGATCGCGTTTATTTTCTTACCGATCAATTTCATCGTTTTGATATAAAGATTCATGGTCTTGAGCATATTGAAGAATTACAACAAACAGGTAAAGGTGCAATTCTACTCGGTGCCCACCTTGGTAGTTTTGAACTGTTACGTGCGCTGGCTATCCATAATGCTATCCCGATCAGGATACTGATGTATCATGATCATAATGCCATGATCACAAAAGTGTTTAACAGCCTTAACCCGGATGTAGCTAAATCCGTTATTAACCTGGCCAGTGATAATGCCATGCTGGAAATGAACGAAAGTTTACAGGCCGGCAACCTGGTTGGCATGCTCGGCGATCGTTACGTAAAAAATGATAAACGTATCAGTTGTCAACTACTCGGCAACGAAGTTGATTTTCCTTCCGGACCAATGACACTGGCAACCATAACCCAGGTACCGGTTTTCTTTTTCTGCGGGGTATATTGTGGTAAAAACAACTATGAAATACATATTGAAAAAATTGCCGATGCTACCCGGTTAACCCGCGCCGAACGTGAAAGCTATGTTAATCACGTGACACAAAAGTATGTAGAGCGAATTGAATATTACCTTAAACTATACCCTTATAACTGGTTCAATTTTTATGACTTCTGGCAAGATGAATCACATTAATAAATTTTTAGTATTACTTGTTCTGTTTTTTAACCTCGTTTTTAACATGGCTGCACATGCGACTGAACACGACTCTACAGTTGCTGAAGTGATGAATTTATTTTCGCAACAGAAAAAAAGTACCGTTGACTTTAAAGAAGAAAAACATACCTCCTTTCTTGAACAACCCATTATTTCTTCCGGTTATCTTGAATTTATCGCCCCTGACAGGCTGGCAAAATATATTACAGTGCCTGAAAAAATATCAAATGAAATTAATGGTAACCAATTAGTCATTAAAACCAGCAGTGAAACACATACGATCAATTTGAAAGAGCACCCGGAGTTCTCCATTATTCTTACATCCATTATTAATCTTCTGTCCGGGAATTATGAAGCGTTGAAAAATAATTTCACCATCAAATTCAAAGGACAGGTAACTTCATGGGAACTTGAGCTGCTACCACGTGACAGTTTTATACGCGGCCATATTGACTCGATAGGTATGCACGGAAATAAAAACAAACTGACTAAAATAATGGTTACCGAAGCCAATAAAGATTATAGCGTTACCCATATTTCAAATCATCGCTAGGCAGGTTTACGCAGCATATGCAAAACAATCAGCGAACATCGTTAATAGCACATATAACCTGGTTGAGCTTTCTGCTTGCTTCCCTTGTTTATCTTTTTTCCTCTTTGCACGTCGTTTCTGATATATCCCAGTTCATGCCCGATGATCATAAAAATAAAGATGTACAACTATTACTCGATGAACTTCAGCAAGGCAGTACCGCACGCCTGTTGATCATTCGACTTAGCGGGGATGACACACTAAAACTCGCCAGTATCAGTAAACAACTCAGAGCTACGCTTGAGAAAAACACTCATATTGGGCTGGTTCATAATGGCCAGAAGGTATTAAACCTGCAGCAACTCATTAACAATGAATATAAATTACTGTTTAATTATCGTTACCTGCTCTCAGAAAATACCGCTTTCACAAAAGAGGCGTTATCAGCTTCACTTAAGCAACGCTTAACCGAGTTACGCACCGGCATTACACTATTTAAAAACACTCTTGCTACTGATCCACAAAACCATTTTTCCCGCTTTCTTTATCGATTACAGGAACGTGCAAAAAACACGCATCTTCACGGCGTATGGTTTGATAAAGATAAGGCATCCGCCTTACTACTTGTTGAACTAAACTTAAAAAACTTTGACCTTGATCATCAGCAACAGGCTTTAAATGAAATTAATCACGCGATTGATCCGTTAACAAAAAATAAAAATATTACTGTTGATATTAGCGGCACCGCCAGCATGGCCGTTCAAACACGTTCAGCAATTCAATCAACAACAAAATGGTTGTCCGGCACAGCGCTTATTTTAATGTCACTTTTATTCTGGTGGTCATACCGTTCAGCACATTTATTTTTTATTGCCATGCTCCCGCTGGCCTCGGCGATTATTGCCGCCTTAGCCATCACCAATATAATTTTTAACCAGGTACACGGTATTATCATCGCCTTTGGTATTACACTGCTTGGTGTATGCATTGATTACCCGGTGCATTTGTTCAGTCATCACACGAAAAGCCGGGATCCTCAGCAAACCATTTTATCTATATGGCCAACCTTAAGACTGGGTGTAATTACCACCGCGTTAGCCTACCTTGCCATGCTTGGTACAGGCTTTACTGGTTTATCACAACTTGCCGTTTTTGCCATTAGCGGTTTAATTATTTCACTGCTCGTCACGCGCTGGATTGTGCCAGCCTGGTTAAGATTAAATTTTAATAAACAAGAGCACCCCTACTTAAAACATTTATCAATATTGACTTTCTCTGCTAAATCCCGGCTAGTCAGTGCCATCGCGGTTATTGCATTTTGCTTTTTAATTATTAACGCTAACCTTACGTCGATGTGGTCCGAAAATATTTCTGACCTGAGCCCGGTTCCTGCAAAGGCAAAATTACTCGACCAGGAATTACGTCATTCAATTGGTGCACCCGAAGTAAATCATGTTTTTTTAATTAAAGATCATGATACTGAACGATTACTACAACGAACAGAATCCATGGTTACGCGCTTAAACGTTTTAAAACAGAATAAGCAGGTTAATAATATATTTTCGGTTACCGATTTTATTCCCAGCAAACAAACGCAACGTCTTTATCAGCAACAACTTCCGCAACGAAACGAACTCGTTACAAATTTAAATACGGTTACTGCATCACTGCCATTTAAAAAATATTTTTTTACACCTTTTATCGATGATGTCAGCGCAAGTAAAGATTTAAACCCCATCAGTGTTGCAGAGTTTTATGAAACACCTCTGGCTAAACATATTCAGCAGGATCTATTTTTTAAAGAAAATAACTGGATCTCGATTGTTCGACTCAGTGGTGTTCATGATGAGGCCGCGCTATTAAGCTGGATAGACACCGAGGCATCAATAAAACCGCATTACCTCAACCTGCGCCAGGCTACGTCATCACTGATGTCTGATTACCAGCAAACCGCGCTTAGCCGCTTGTTACTCGGTTCACTCATTATTGGCCTTATCCTGTTAATGGTTCGTCCGCTTAAGCGTATGGGGATCATTTTATTACCCGTGGTATTGGCTGTGCTACTGAGTATTAGTATCCAGGTATTACTGGGAACGCAACTCAACCTTTTTCACATCCTGGCGCTGTTATTAATTGTTGGCATTGGCCTTGATTACAGCCTGTTTTTTGACCGCAAATGGACTTCACTTGAAGACTACCAGCATCGCCTGCACGGGATCTTTATCAGTGCTTCCTCAACCCTGATCACTTTCGGTATACTTGGTTTTTCCGACATCCCTGTACTCGCCGCACTTGGACAAACTGTCAGTTACGGCGTACTCGGGTGTTTTGTCTTAACATTGCTGTTTAACATCAAACGCGAAAAAGCCTGACCCAGACATTCATATGCCTATTTCTCCACTGTTTATTACCGCAAGTAGCATGGTCAATGCATTAGGACGTGGAAAAGCGGCCACCTTAACGGCATTACAAAATAAACAGTCAGGCTTACGTCTTTCAGACAACCTGGATTTTTGCAGCCTGGAATTTTCAACGTGGCTTGGCCGGGTTGATGGCGTGGATGACTATTTACTCGAAGATCATCTCTCTCAATTTCGTTGTCGTAATAACCAGTTAGCCAAACTGACGCTAGATAGTGATGGTTTTCGTGAGGCAGCAAGCCAGGCAAAAAGTAAGTACGGCGCTGATCGTATTGGTGTTTTTCTCGGCAGCAGTACTTCCGGTTCAGAAGAAACCGAGAAGGCCTATTTAAAGCGTGATGA
>JAOUOK010000304.1 GCA_029880425.1 Gammaproteobacteria bacterium | reverse complement strand
AAATGACGCAAATGGAAAACCGTATCGTATTAGCACGTTTCAAAGATGGTTACGGTCCAGTTGGCGCATACTTCTTACACCTTAAAACATATACTCAAAATGCTTACGGTGAAGAATACGAATCAAAATGGTTCCCTGAACTGCAGGAACGAGTTGGTATCGAATACCTGGATCCGGAAGCGTCTCACACGACTCACCGTCCAATTCCAACCTGTCTGCGTAACCATGCAATCATCTCTGAGGTGAATGCAGGTCGTGGTCCTATCCACATGGTTACTATGGAAGCATTCCAGGATCCACATTTAGAGGAAATTGGCTGGCATAACTTCCTGGGTATGACTGTTGGTCAAGCGGTTCTTTGGGCAGCAACTGACGTTGATCCTAAGTACGAAAACCCAGAATTAACAACTTCTGAGCCATACGTAATGGGTTCACACGCAACAGGTTGTGGTGCATGGTGTTCAGGTCCTGAAGATGTTTCACCAGAAGAATACTTCTGGGGTTACAACCGTATGACGACTGTTGAAGGTCTGTTCGGTGCAGGTGATGCGGTAGGTGGTACTCCACACGCATTCTCATCAGGTTCATTTACTGAAGGTCGTCTGGCTGCAAAAGCTGCATGTCAGTACATCGATGATGGTAAAGCAGAAGGCATTCGTGTTACTGATGCACAGATTGAACGTCGTAAAGAAGAAATCTACAAGCCAATGGAAACGTATACTGTTGGTCGTAACGAAATTGTTGCGGGTTCTGTTAACCCTAACTACATCAACCCACGTCAGGGTCTGGATCGTTTACAGAAACTGATGGATGAGTACTGTGGTGGTTTTGGTGTTAACTACATGACTAACGACAAACTGTTACACATCGGTCTGAAGAAAATGGCTATCCTGGGTGAAGACCTGGATAAAGTTGCTGCTTCTGATATTCACGAATTACTTCGTGCATGGGAACTCAAGCATCGCTTCTTAACTTCTGAGTCTGTATTCCAGCACACGTTGTTCCGTAAGGAAACTCGCTGGCCTGGGTACTACTACCGTGGTGACGCGATGAAGCTCGATGATGAAAACTGGCATGTATTAACAGTTTCTCGTCGTGATCCTAAGACTGGTGAGTACACGATGGAAAAAGCGCCTCTGTACCACCTTGTAGGTGACATCGAGGACGAAGACCTGGCTAAACTTAAAGCTCAAGGTCACCACTAAGTAAATAAAGGGCACTCAAGGCCTGTTTTTAAGGCCTGCCCAGTTTTTACTTGCGGTAAAAAAGGACTGACATGTTGTATAGTGTCGGTCCTTTTTTTATCTGCCTCTTGATCGATTAAGAACGATCGGGGCCTTGTTTTTCAGGCCGGAGGCCTTATTAAAAAACGATTCTGCTTTTTAATCGCGTTTTACATATTTAAAAACATAATGTTTTTTAATGGAGTTATATATAGATGAATATTATTGAAAAAACAGATGAAGAGATTTTAGATATTGCCAACCCCATGTGGGCTGACCTGGTTAAGTTTTCGAATGAAGGCAACTATGGCGCTTTTACCCGGGAATTTTCATCTTCATTTATAAAGGGTGCAAACGAAGTTGAGATGGGTAAGCAGTTTGCAAGAAGCGACCTGGCTAAAAACCTGTCAGAAGATTATTCATACCTTGGCATGATTCGCCGTGGTGAATATGTGACCGTTTTATATAAAGTAATTAATAAAAAAACAAACGGTGAATGGCTTGGCAGGCTGGTGCTGGGTTATGAAAAGGATAAGGTTAAAATTTTTGGTGCCACTTTATTTTAAACATCGAGATTTTAAACATCGAGTTTCGAAAAATCAGTATTCTAGAATTTGGTTTTAAACAGCGTTAGTAAAACAGGTTTTATTAAGTATGTCAGATACAATTGAAAATGAAAAATTCGTTGAATTAAATTACAAAGTCATTGATGACAAAACCGGAGACGTGCTGGTAACGGTTGATTATCCACTGGGTTATGTGCACGGTGTTAATGACGTAATGAATGAACAGGTAACGAATGCGCTTGTCGGTAAGAAAGTAGGTGACATCATTGAAGTCCCTATTGATACCAAACTGTTGTACGGTGAGCGGGATGAATCACTGGTGTTTACCGATGCCATTGAAAATGTTCCCGAGGAATTCCGTGAAATTGGTATGACCATCACCATGGAAAATGATAAAGGTGAGCCGAGAAACTTTATCGTGACTCGTTTTGATGACAAGACATTGACTGTTGATGGTAATAATCCACTGTGTGGCAGAGACGTGACTTTCAAGCTGGAAGTTTTAACTATACGTGAAGCCACCGATGATGAAATTGAGCTTGGTGGTGCCGTCGGTGCCGATCCTGAATTAAATGAAATACTCGAACGTGCAGAATGAAGTTCTCAGATAATTACATCCTTTACCCGTTAAACCGGGTGCTTGAACGCGTCATTTCCGACTCCCGTGACCTGCTGACCGCTGAACAGTCCAAGTCTTTATTTCCTGATAGAAGCCTTACTGTTGCTGACAATTTTCTTCATTCACGGGGAAACTTTGAACAGCAACTTTTCAGTTCAAATGTTTTTGAAAGCATGATTGAAGCACTTGAGGCAGAATTGACTGACGAACTTCGTCAAAAGTCAGCGCAGGACTGGGCTGAATTACAGAATCGACTTGGAAATATTCTGGCGGCTCACGCACAGCAAACGCAGAATTCTTACTTTTATGAAAAAGCGCTGGCGTGTTTTAACGCCGCACTCGAAGAATACACGCAGGAAGAGTCTCCGCTTGAGTGGGCCGAGACACAGGCCAACCTGGGTACCGCGTTACAGGCCCAGGGCAGGCTGGAATCAAGCTCTAAGTTACTGGGTAAGGCGGTGGATGCCTATACCGCGGCATTACTGGAATATACAAAAACTAAAACACCTGAAGAGTGGAAGCTCGTTATGCTTCAGCTGGGTATGACTTTACATGGTTATGGCCTGCAGCTAAAAGGTAATCGTAACTTCCAGAAATCTGTCGTGGCCTATAAGAATGCCATCTCTGAACTTGATGCAGATAACTACCCTTTTGAATATGCCGCTGCGTTTAATAATTGTGGCGCTGTACTACATAACCTCGCTGAATCAGAGGAAAACCCGGAGCGTATGGAAGAAGCCATCAGGGCATATGAAACTGCCGGGACAGTCTGGCTGGAACAGCAACGTCCTGTACACCTTTCAGTACTTAGCCGGGTAAACAAGATAACGGCGCTAAGCGTGCTGGCTGAAATGAAAAACGATACAGCTCTTGCTGATGAAGTGGCCGATGAGTTTGAAATAATTATCGAGTGTTTCCCGCATGCGCTTCAGCCGCTTACCTTAAAGTATTGCGAGGAACAGATGGCGAAGATGCGAGAAATGGCAGAATCATCTGCTGCCTGATAAGAGCAA
>JAOUOK010000013.1 GCA_029880425.1 Gammaproteobacteria bacterium | reverse complement strand
AATCTTTGTAACAACACCAAAATTTAAAATTTTCACAGGCTCATAGGCCGCTAAAACTAATTCACCACGGTAATCTCGCGCAATCACTGTTCCCGATTTTCCGGCCAGGGCCAGCTGTATTGGCTCAGCATAACCACTACCAATATCAATTAATTTTTTACCTCCATTTTTTTCTTCAACATCATTAAAGCGACGGGGTAATAAAAAAATAATTTTATTACCTTCTTTTTTCGCAAAAACAAATTCACCACTTTTTCCGAAGCCTTTACTCTCAAGATGTGCATCTCTGATCTGGCGGAGTGTCGCCTCATCTGCCCCACCTAAAACGTCTATTGCGCTAAATTGTTTGTCGAAACGTGCAACTGCGGCTATTAACTTTGCCTGGGATTGTGTGGTTGTAATTAATTGCGCACGCTGCTGTTCAAATGCCACGTTATATAAATTAAAAAGCGTTAACGCGGTAACAATAAAAACAATTGCCGTCAGGATAATAATTAATAGTAAATAATGTTTGCTTACTCTCATGTCCGTTCCTGTCGCAAAAATACTTATACCTTATGGCAACTTCTACCATAGCTTTAAAATTTACTTTTCTTCACCTTTACAACATAAAAATGAAATTTTTATTACTTAATTTTTTTACTCACAAGTTTCCCCATCACCAGGCCTTTGAGTACCTCAAAAGGAAACGGTTTTTCCAGCAACAATACATCTGCAGGTAACCCGCCCCTGGATTCAATCTCATCTGCATCAAGAGAAGTAATCACAATTACCTGGGTTTCACTTACTTCCTGGTGACTCTTTATCGAACGTATCATGCGAAATCCATCCATATCCGGCATCATCAAATCACTGACAATAAGATCAGGTTTAACCTGGCCAACCTGTAACAAACCTTCAAAACCATCCCCCGCTGTAAACACCTGGCAATTAAAACCCCAGGAATTAATATGAACCTGGTAAAGCTGTAATAATTCAGGTTCATCCTCGACCAGAAGAATTTTTAAACTCTCAGAGTGTGATTCTTCTTCAATATCTGATTGATATTGTTTAAGTAATTTATCAACCGAACCTTGCGAGATACGACGATGCCCTCCCTGTGTTTTCCATGCCTTAAGTGCTCCACTCTCCACCCATAATTGAATTGTTCGAAGAGACACGCCTAGCATCACGGCTGCTTCCCGTGTAGTCACAAAATTATCCTTATCCTTAATCTCTCTTACTTGACTCATGGCCTATAAATTCCTCACATTGGTATACCAAAAGTATCATATTTATCATTTTTACCAATATTTTCACTTACAAGTTCACGATTTTTTACAAAATCTTGAGGCGTGGCCTTATAAATACATAAAAAACAGTGAGCAATGGAAAAAGCCTGGCATATTACAGGGCTATAAAAGATGAATATCAACCTGGCAAGGACGCTGAAAGCAATTAATATGTTGAAATTTTATTGCGGCAAAAAAAAAGCCCGCTGTTTCCAGCGAGCTTTTTAAACCTCGAAGAGGCTTAGGGATTTTGCGTCAGAGCAAGGCGGTTAAATAACCCGTAGCGCAACTTACGTTAAAGTAAGTGAGCAACGGAAGTATTTAACCAACGCCGCAGACGCTCAAATCCGACATTTTCGGGCTGGCATTTACATCATGCCGCCCATTCCGCCCATACCACCCATATCAGGTGCTGCTGCAGTCGCGGCATCAACAGGCAGATCTGCAACCATGGCTTCTGTTGTAATCATTAAACCAGACACAGAGGCCGCATTTTGTAATGCTGAACGCGTTACTTTAGTTGGATCAAGAATACCCATTTCAATCATGTCACCGTATTCGCCATTACCTGCGTTGTAACCAAAGTTACCTTTACCTTCCTCAACCTTGTTTACAATAACAGACGCTTCATCACCAGCATTACTTGCAATCTGGCGCATGGGTTCTTCCATTGCACGACGTGCGATGTTGATACCAATATCCTGGTCATGATTATCACCTTTCAGGTTCTCAATCGCAGCACGAACACGAATCAGGGCAACACCACCACCGGGGACGACACCTTCTTCAACCGCAGCACGTGTTGCATGTAAAGCATCATCAACACGATCTTTCTTTTCTTTCATTTCAACTTCTGTTGCTGCGCCAACTTTAATAACGGCAACACCGCCAGCTAATTTAGCCAGACGTTCCTGAAGTTTTTCTTTATCGTAATCAGAAGATGTTTCTTCCATTTGTGTACGAATTTGATTAACACGCGTTTCAATATCACTTCCTTCGCCTGCGCCATCAATGATGGTGGTTTCTTCTTTTGTTACAACAATTTTTTTCGCTGAACCTAAATCTTCAACTGTTGCTTTTTCTAAAGATAAACCCACTTCTTCAGAGATAACCGTTCCGCCTGTTAAGATCGCTAAATCCTGCAACATCGCTTTACGACGGTCACCGAAACCCGGTGCTTTAACTGCAGCAACTTTTACGATACCGCGCATATTATTGATAACCAGTGTTGCTAATGCTTCACCATCAACATCTTCTGCAATAATGAGTAATGGTTTACCCGCTTTTGCAACACCTTCCAGGATAGGTAACAAGTCACGAATGTTCGAGATTTTCTTGTCATGCATCAGGATAAATGGTGAATCCATTTCTGCTGTCATGTTTTGCTGGTTGTTTACGAAGTAAGGTGAGAGGTAACCACGATCAAATTGCATACCTTCAACCACATCCAGTTCATTAGCAAAACCTGAACCTTCTTCAACGGTAATAACACCCTCTTTACCTACTTTTTCCATTGCTTCAGCAATGATGTCACCAATTTCTTTGTCAGAGTTTGCAGAGATAGTGCCAACCTGGGCAATCGCTTTTTGATCTTCACATGGTTTTGACATTTTTTTCAGTTCTTCAACTGCAGCTATAACCGCTTTGTCGATACCACGTTTTAAATCCATAGGGTTCATACCAGCAGCAACCGCTTTCATACCTTCAGTCAGGATAGATTGCGCCAGAACTGTCGCTGTCGTAGTACCATCACCAGCAGTATCAGAAGTTTGAGAAGAAACTTCTTTAACCATTTGTGCACCCATGTTTTCAAACTTGTCTTCCAGCTCGATTTCTTTTGCAACTGAAACACCATCTTTGGTGATAGTTGGTGCACCAAAACTTTTATCTAAAACAACATTACGACCTTTAGGACCGAGTGTTACTTTAACTGCGTTTGCCAGGGTATTTACACCTGCGAGCATGCGATGACGTGCGTCATCACCAAACTTTACTTCTTTTGCACTCATTATTTCTTCCTCTTAAATTCTTTAAATAACTATTCTTTATTTTTCAATGACAGCGACGATATCTTCTTCACGCATCACCAACAGTTCTTCACCATCGACTTTTACTTCAGTGCCTGCGAATTTACCGAACATCACCTGGTCACCTACTTTCACGTCTAAAGCGCGTACGCCGTTGTCTGTGATTTGGCCGTTACCCACAGCAACAATTTCACCTTGAGCCGGTTTTTCAGCGGCTGAACCAGGAAGGACAATGCCACCAGCAGAAGTAGTTTCTTCTTCCATGCGACGAACGACCACACGGTCATGTAAAGGACGGATCTTCATTTTTGTTTTCTCCTAAGGAAAAATCTAATAAATTCATTAAGTTAGGCCAGACTAAGTTTTAAAAACTGGCTTATTATATGTGCGCTTGGTTTAGCACTCGCACTCAAAGAGTGCTAATTATGGTCATATTGGGGAGACTGTCAACCGAATTCAAGGGGCGACAAAAAGATAATTGTAGAATTTACTCAGTCTTTATCGGTGCGATCTTCGTACTCACCCTCGATCACGTTGGGTTGTTGAGAGTGGGACTGTCTTCTTTCATCTTTACGCGGACTGCCTTGTGTAAAGGTGGTTGAGTGCATACTGCTGGCCATAAACATGCCTCGACGTAGCAAGGCTGCTGCCAGCATTTGCCGTACCGGGGGTACCAGGAAAAGAAAACCGATGCCATCGGTGAAAAATCCCGGGGTCAGTAAAAAGGCACCCGCCAGTAGTAAAAAGATCCCTTCCACCAGTACGGTTGGGGGCAGTTGCCCCTCGGCAATTTTCTGGTTTAAGCGGGTCCAGGTGGATAGCCCCTGTTGGCGCAACAGGCTCGCCCCGAGAATGGCCGTGCCGATCACGATGAGTATGGTCCAGCCGGCACCAATGACACCGCCAACCTGGAATAACAGGTAAATTTCTAAAATCGGTACCGCCAAAAAAGCGATCAATAAAATCTGGAACACAAAATCTTCCTCTGCAAAATGCGATAACTCAAACCTTGGGGCTATTATACCGTTTGCAAGCTCTAAAGATGCTGATATTGTATCGGGATGGCTGAAAAAAGCATGGATAACTATATATTAGTGTTGAACACCTGCAATTCTGCTGAAATTGCATCAAAAATCGCAGAAACATTGGTCAGCAAAAAACTCGCTGCCTGTGTCAACATCGTAAACGGCGTGGAATCCGTTTACCAGTGGCAGGAAAAAATAGAACACGATAAAGAACTGTTATTAATAATAAAAACCCGTCAATCTCTGTTTTCGCAACTTGAACACGAGATCCAGGAACTGCATGACTATGAACTTCCTGAAATCATCGCTGTCCCTATCGAAGCAGGTGAAAAGAATTATTTAAACTGGATTAAGTCCGCTACTAACGCTACGGAAATATAATAATGAGAATAAACATCGCAATAAAATCGTTACTACTCTTACTTTCGTTGTTCCTGTCATTCAATACAACGATGGTTTCAGCCGAAGGTGGTGGTGTATTAAGCGATCTTGGCCTGGGTGGCGGTAATGATGATGAAATACTCGACCCCGATGTTGCCTTTAAACTCACTGCCAATGTTAAAGATGGCAATAACATTGTTGCTAACTGGCAAATCGCGGATAAGCACTACCTCTACCGTAACAAGTTTAAATTTATTATAAAGGAAGGTGAAGGTATAGCGCTGGGCAACGTAACCCTGCCTCCAGGTAAAACCAAGAACGATGAGTTTTTTGGCAAAATCAATGTGTTTTATAATGGCACTGAAGCCCTTATTCCACTTAATCGAACCAATACCAATGCAACCAGTATTAAGATTCAATTCACTTACCAGGGCTGTGCAGAAGAAACGGGGATTTGTTATCCCCCTATCCGTAAAACTATTAATTTTGATCTCCCTGCTGGCAGCGCCTCTGCAAGTGGTTTCGGTAACCAAAGTGCTGTTGTAAACACAACGGCATCAACTTCAGTTGCAACTGATAACACCTTTGTTTCAGAACAAGACAGATCACTACAGGTTTTAAAATCTGGCGACATGATAGAAATTCTTATTTACTTTTTCCTCGGTGGTTTAGCGCTGGCCTTTACTGCCTGCATGTACCCCATGATTCCCATTTTATCTTCGATTATCGTTGGCCATGGTGAAAATATCAGCCATAGCAAGGCCTTCGCGATTTCAATGGCCTATGTTCAAAGTATGGCTGTCACTTTCGGTATCATGGGTGCAGCCGTTGCCTTGTTTGCGGGCGGTGTTAATTTACAGGCTTACTTCCAAAGTCCCTGGATCCTGATCCCCTTCTCTTTATTATTTGTTGCCCTGGCTTTTTCCATGTTTGGTTTTTATACCATTCAAATGCCCGCTTCAGTGCAAAGCTGGTTAAGCAACTTCAGTAATAAGCAAGAGGGTGGCTCGTTACACGGTGCTATTTTCATGGGTGCGGCTTCGGCACTAATCATTGGCCCGTGTGCGGGCCCGGTTATCATTGGTGCACTGGCTTATGTTGCCGCGGAAAGTGATCCCCTGGTAGGTTTCCTTGCCATGTTTATTTTAGGTAATGGTTTAGGATTACCGTTACTGGCCGTGGGTACAGTGGGTGGCCACGTGTTACCTAAAGCAGGCACCTGGATGGATACGGTTAAAGCCGCTGCCGGTGTTGTCTTACTGGCTATCGCAATTTTATTCCTCGAACGCATCAGCTTTATCTCTTCCATGTTTATCATGATGTTATGGGCAACTTTCTTTATCGTGGTAGGTGTTTACCTTGGTGCACTTGAAGCCATTAAAGAAAACGCTTCTGGCTGGTTCAAACTCTGGAAAGGCCTGGGTGTCGTCTTTATTGTTTACGGTGTTATCGTGATGCTCGGAGGTATTACCGGTGCACGTAATTTTAATGACCCCTTACATGGTTCAAGCTTAACCATGGGTGGCAGTGCAACTGAAAAACAACATTTGGCATTCAAGCGAATAAAAACCGCGCAGGATTTAAAAGATGAAATTGCGGCAGCCAAAGCCGCGGGCAAATATATCATGCTCGACTTTTATGCTGACTGGTGTACTTACTGTAAACAATTTGAAGATTATGTTTTTACTAACAAAGAAGTACAGGCGTTATTAAAAGACTTTGTTTTACTGCAAGCCGATGTCACCGCTAATGATGAGCAGGACCAGGCCTTGAATAAATTTACTTCCGTGCAGGCACCTCCTGCCATATTATTCTTTGCTAAAGATGGCAAGGAGATTCGGAATTACCGTATCGTGGGGAACATGGATGCGAAAACATTCATCAGCCACGTAAACCAGATACTGAATAAATAACGCGAATAAAAACAATGTCAAAACTCAACTCCGCATTACTAATGGTTGCAATGGCGGTAGCCGGGCTCATGTCCGGATACTTCTATAACAACTGGCAAAAACAACAAAAACTTAACCAGGTTAACCTTTCTTCGACAAAACAGCTGCCTCTCGCCACAGTCCGCCCCGCGTTTCAACTTAAAGATCTTGAAGGCAATACCCGCGATGTAAAAGAATGGGATGGCAAGGTATTGATGATTAACTTCTGGGCTACCTGGTGTCCGCCCTGCCGTAAGGAAATCCCGGCTTTTATAGAGCTACAGGAAAAATACAAAGATAAGGGCTTTATCATCGTGGGCATTGCCCTGGATGAAAAACAGGCGGTCATTGATTTTACCGATCCGATGGGAGTGAATTACCCGGTGTTGATGGCTGAAGAGGAAGGTATCCAGTTGTCAAAAGCTTATGGTAACCATCTTGGCGTCTTACCTTTTACGGTTATCGTTGACCGTAAAGGCAATATTGTTCAGCGCCAACGTACTGAACTGACTTTTGAGCACGTTGAAAACATGATTAAACCTTTGCTTTAAATATTTAAGCCACAAAATTCACCAGTAATAAGAAATTTTTCAAGATTTAACCGGGGGTCATAAGGGAAGAAATAAAAAAACATTGAGTATCTTCCTCTTTGCACCCGTGTCCCCCCTGTAATTTTTTGATTTTTTCTGCTGTTCTTAGTGGCTAGCCCCTCTTTTTCTCTAAATTTTAATCTGTGAACCGGTTGGCATCCTAATTTCCGCTAAATTTGCTAAGATATGTAGCGAAATTCGCGAAATTTCTAAAAATTGGACAAATTCCTGCTGTTAAGGCACAATACTCGAAAATTAGCGCTCAGGAAGAGCTTTAAAAGCATCAATCATGTTGCGATTGTGATTACATTTGCACAGATATTGCATGAAATAACTAACATTTTTATTGGCACTTTTTGAAATGGCAAATATCCTGGTATTACATGGCCCAAACCTTAACCTGCTCGGAACACGTGAGCCGCAAATTTATGGTGCCACTACCCTGGCGGATATCAATGCAGCACTCATAGAGCAAGCTAAAAGGGCCGGCCACTCACTTTCGACATTACAAAGTAATGCTGAAGATGAACTGGTCAGCGCTATCCAGGCTGCGCTCAATCCTGATGTTTCTAAAAAAGTTGATTACATCATTATTAATCCCGCCGCGTTCACCCACACCAGTGTGGCTATGCGCGACGCCCTGGCCGCGGTAAATATCCCGTTTATCGAGGTCCACTTATCAAATGTCCACGCACGCGAAGATTTTCGTCGTCATTCCTATTTTTCGGATTTGGCACAAGGCGTCATCAGCGGGCTGGGCGCAAACGGTTACTCGCTGGCATTAAATGCGGCAATGCAATCGTTTGAATAAAAAACGAATCACTATTAACCCTTAAGGTGAAAAAATTATGGATATAAGAAAAGTTAAAAAACTCATCGAATTACTGGAAGAATCCGGTATTGCTGAAATCGAAATTCATGAAGGTGAAGAGTCTGTTCGTATCAGCCGAAGTTCAGGTGTTGCTGCTGCACCTGTTGCCATGGCTGCACCTGCCGCACCTGCTCCTGCTGCAGCACCCGCGCCAGCACCTGCCGCCGCGGCACCGGTTGCTGAAGAAACCATTGAAGGTCATGTTCTGAATTCTCCCATGGTTGGTAGTTTCTACCGTGCTCCTTCTCCGGGCGCTTCAGCTTTTGTTGAAGTCGGTTCAAAAGTGAACGTGGGTGACACGCTTTGCATTATTGAAGCCATGAAATTACTTAACCAGATTGAAGCTGATAAAGCAGGCACCATTAAAGCTATCCTGGTAGAAAATGGACAGCCGGTTGAATATAACCAGCCTTTATTCATCATCGAATAAGAGACCGTTACACCATGTTGTGAAGTGAGAACACTCTATTCTCGCTATACATGCAAAGGCCTCTAGTGATTTTTTGATAATGCCTAATAGATTTAGGCTATAAAAAAACGAGTTTATTATGTTAGAAAAAGTACTCATTGCTAACCGTGGCGAAATTGCTCTACGCATATTACGCGCCTGTAAAGAGTTAGGTATTCGCACGGTTGCGCTTCACTCTGAAGCGGATCGCGATTTAAAACATGTTCGCCTTGCCGATGAATCAGTCTGTATTGGTCCTGCTTCATCGATGGAAAGTTACCTGAATATTCCTGCCGTTATCAGTGCAGCTGAAGTTACTGATTCTGTCGGTATCCACCCAGGTTATGGTTTCCTTTCGGAAAATGCTGACTTTGCTGAACGCGTCCAGGAAAGTGGCTTTGTTTTTATCGGCCCAAAACCTGAAACCATCCGTATCATGGGTGACAAGGTTGCCGCGATTGAAGCCATGAAAAAAGCCGGTGTTCCGACTGTTCCTGGCTCAGATGGCCCGCTCGATGACAACGCTGAAAAAAATCTTGAGCATGCCCGTCGCATTGGTTACCCGATTATTATTAAAGCTGCCGGTGGTGGTGGTGGTCGTGGCATGCGCGTAGTTCATGCTGAAGGTTCACTCCTCTCTTCAATCGCGTTAACAAAAGCTGAAGCCGGTGCGGCCTTTAATAATGATGTGGTTTACATGGAAAAATTCCTCGGTAACCCACGTCATATTGAAATCCAGGTCCTGGCTGATAACCATGGCAACGCCATTCATTTAGGTGAACGTGACTGCTCGATGCAACGTCGTCATCAAAAAGTTATCGAAGAGGCCCCGGGCCCGGGTATTACACCTGAGCAACGCAAATTCATTGGTGAACGTTGTGCCCAGGCCTGTATTGATATTGGTTACAGTGGTGCAGGTACCTTTGAATTCCTTTATGAAGACGGTGAATTCTACTTTATAGAAATGAATACCCGTGTTCAGGTTGAACATCCCGTAACTGAAATGATTACCGGTGTCGACATCGTACGTGAGCAACTGCGTATTGCCAGTGATTTACCACTGGCTTATAAACAGGAAGACATCAAGATTAATGGCCATGCGATGGAATGTCGTATTAATGCTGAAGATCCGGATAACTTTATGCCATCACCGGGTACGATCACGGCTTACCATGCACCAGGGGGACCGGGTATTCGTGTTGATACGCATATCTATAATGGTTACCGTGTTCCACCTTATTACGATTCAATGATTGGGAAACTCATCTCACACGGTGAAACCCGTGAGGTCGCCATGGCACGGATGCGTACCGCGTTAAATGAAATGGTGGTTGAAGGTATTAAGGTCAACGTGCCTCTGCACCAGGAGTTATTTAATGATGCAGGTTTCCAGGCAGGTAGTACCAATATTCATTATCTTGAAAAGAAACTTGAAGAAAAAGCACAGGCTAAAAAAGCAAAATAGCCTGAATTTAATCTAAAATAAAAGCGGGTGTTATCACCCGCTTTTTTCTTTGTGTTAGATTTTAATAAAGAGCCACTTAAGCCATTATGACCTGGTTACAACTCATCATACCGACTGATGAAAATTCAGCGGATCAACTCTCCGATGCACTGATGGATCATGGTGCCGTTTCGGTAACATTGCAGGATATGCAAGACCAACCCGTGCTTGAACCCACACCCGGTACCACGCCAATGTGGTCACAAACACGTGTTATCGGATTATTTGATGCCAGCACGGACTTAAAAACTATTATCAGGCAAGTGGAACAACACTTAAGAAAAAAGATACCTGACTGGAAAGGTGAACAGCTCGAAGATAAGGACTGGGTCCGGGCCTGGATGGATGAATTCAAGCCAATGCAGTTTGGTAATAAACTCTGGGTGGTACCCAGTACTTTTGAACCACCACATCCCGATGCGGCAAATATCTTACTTGATCCCGGCCTGGCTTTTGGTACGGGGACGCACCCTACTACATCAATGTGTCTTGAATGGCTTGATGCAAATCCACCTGTAGGAAAAAATATTATCGATTTTGGCTGTGGCTCAGGCATTCTTGCAATTGGTGCTATCCTGCTTGGGGCAAATCATGCCGAGGCAATCGATCTTGATCCCCAGGCATTAATCGCAACACGTGATAATGCCGAGAAGAATAAGGTCGCCGATAAAATTAAAACTTATTTACCTGGAGAATTCAGCAAGATAGCCAGCCCTCTTGTACTGGCTAATATCCTGGCTTCGCCATTGATTGAACTGGCCAGTTACTTTGCTGAACTAAGCGAGTCCAACGGACAGGTTGTTTTATCCGGTATCCTTGCTGAACAAGCTGAAACCGTTCTGGCTGCCTACCAGCCACATTTTGATATTAAAATATGGAAGCAACAAGATGACTGGGTTTGCCTCGCGGGTACACGAAAATAAGCACTATTTCATATATATAAAGAGTTATGCGTATAATTAGCCTATGTATACCCGTTGTCCAAAATGTGAAACTTGCTTTCGAGTAACTGAGCGCCACCTTGCGATTGCGAAGGGCAAGGTACGTTGTGGCAAGTGCCAACTTGTCTTTAATGCACTGGATAATGCCATTGATGACTTACCCGGAAATTCAGCGGCAACACAGACTACAGCCAAAACGGGCTCAACTTTTTCCACACCACCTCAAAGCAGCATTCAGCAACCACAAAAAGCAGACATAAAACACGCTGCAGCGCCTGTTGACGATAAGGCCGTGGCCAACAAAACTACTGCCACAAAACAACAAGTTACGGCAAAACCAACTAAAGTAAAACAGGAAAAAAAATCACCTGTTCCTCCTCCAAAGGTTGCGCCGCCATTATATAAAACCGATACCGGGCAAACTGATGCTAAGGTGACGAGTAACCTTGATAAGAAGATTAATGAGATAAAAACGGAGCAGACGAAAACTACCTCAGCCAATACACTCCAGGATCACCACGATGCCTTTCACGTAGATGATGACTCCTTCGACGATAATTTTGATTTTGATGCCGCGATTGATGAGCTTGCCCATGCCGCTGAAGAAGTGACCTATGACTATGACAGCACAGCCATTATTGAAGAACCAACAAGCTTAAAAACAACCGCCACGAAAGCAACAAAACAAGAACAAGTTAATGAATCAAAAAGTGATAATATCTTTTCAACCGATGCATATGACTCAACCAATGCCTCAAGTGTTGCCGATATTATTAATGAAATGGAAGGCCAGTTATCACTTGATATAGATATACCTGCTCCAAAACAAACTGTAAAAGATAACTATGATGCAGATAATGAATTCCAGTTTACAGGATTAGACGAAGAACCTGCTAAAGCCAGTGAAGATAAGCAAGATCAAGTAGAAGAAAGCGACGATGATTTTATAAAAAATAATTTTGATCTCGATGAAATTGATCTTGTTGATGAGCTAGACGAACTTGATGATGAATTTGATCATGAACAAGCAGTCGTAGAAAGCATCACAGAAAACATTGAAGAAAGTGCCGAGGATTTTGTTAAGCAGTTTGAAGCCCTCGAGCCCCCGGTTAACCAGCTGAAAGAAGAAAT
>JAOUOK010000303.1 GCA_029880425.1 Gammaproteobacteria bacterium | reverse complement strand
AAAGAGAATGACCATAAATTCTATATCAATTGTTTTACATATATTTGCTGCCGTCTTTTGGGTCGGAGGAATGTTGTTTGCGCATATGTTTTTACGCCCGGTTGCCGCGGCACAACTTGAACCACCTGTTCGTTTAACATTATGGGTTGGTGTCTTTAAACGCTTCTTCCCTGTTGTTTGGCTTTCAATTTTCTTTTTACCTTTAACCGGTTACCTGATGATATTCGAAATCTGGGGAAGCATGGCGCATACACCACTCTACGTTCATATAATGAATGGATTAGGTACGGTAATGATCCTTATATACCTGCACGTTTACTTCGCACCTTTTAAACGATTAAAAGAAGCCGTTATTAAACAGGACTGGCCGGAAGGTGGTAGAAACTTAAATATTATTCGCCAGATGGTAGGAATTAACATGATGATTGGTCTGGCAACGATTCTCGTGGCCAGTGCTGGTCGCATGTACATACCGTAGCATCTAACATGTTGCTCAGTATAGATAGCTGAGCAACATGATTGTTACTGTATTTTTGTTAGTGACCGGGTGACTTAATCCTGGCGTATTTTTTCCTGGTATTGTTCACGCTCAATCATTTTATTTATATCCTGCAAATGATTTAATGCAGAAAATGTTTCATCAATAATTTCCTTCATTGATTTAGCTGAATCCATTTCAATTTTTCCAGTTTTTATATACTCATCACAATAATGTGACATTAAACTTAAGGTATTACCAACCACCTCATTCATTGAAACCATCGATGCTTCTAAAGTACGTATCTTTTCCTGGTGAATTTTCTTTTGTAACTGCACATAGCGTCCCACAAGAAAGCCCATCAGTATAACCAGCAAGGATATAACAATACGCATCCATAACTCATCAGCGTCATGAGGAATTAATTCAAAATGCTTTTCTTCATCAAAAAAAACGGCATGCAATAAAGACTCGCCCAGCCAGAACAGGAATGCCAGGAAAACTGAAAACAAAAATATTTTATTATCCTTAAATACATTAAACATGTTTTTTCCTTATTTATAGTTATTGTTTTATCAGGCACAGAAAATGTTTAAGATAGTTTATTTTTTCTCCAGGTAATACTGTTCAAAATCATCTTTACAAAGAGCCCCGGAATACAAATAGCCCTGAAATATCTTACAGCCATGTTCTATTAAGAATCGCCTTTGTTCTTCAGTTTCGACACCTTCTGCAACAACTTCAAGGTTAAATATTTTGGCAATATGTAAAATGGTCTCAACCATTGCTTCAGCATTCTTATAGTCTGAAAGCTCGTCAATAAAACGACGATCAATCTTTATTTCATCAATCGGTAAGTTCCTGATATAACTTAATGAGCTGTAACCCGTTCCAAAATCATCCATTGAAAACTGGATTCCCAGTTTCTTAATTTTATTTATAATATCACAGACTTCCTTACCTTCGGCCACGATACTTTCGGTAACTTCAAAAACTATTTTAGGCCGGGAGCCTTGCTCGAAATATTTTTCATATAAAGCCGTAATATCATTAACAAAATTGTAATGCATGATCTGACGGACACTCAGGTTAATTGACATATACCTGAGCTCTATACCTTTATTACTCCACTCTTTCGCCGTTATAAAAGCTGATTCAATAATGTATTTGCCAAGTTCAACAATTAACCCGGTATGCTCAGCTATCGGAATAAAATCGGCAGGTGGAATATCGCCAAACTCATCATTTGACCAGCGAGCAAGTACCTCCACCCCAGTAATATTATTATCCCTGCTCACTTGCGGCTGAAAAGCTAACTTTATTTGTTTTTTCCCTATTGCAGAATAAAGCAACTGCTCAAGTCTAAGATTACGCTCAACGCGTTCTGACATTTCTTCATCAAAAAAGAAAACGCCATCACGCCCTTTCTCCTTCACTTCATACATAGCAATATCAGCTTCTTTAATAAAATCATGCGAGCTGTTTTTGTTTGATTTTATTAAACTCACACCAATACTTGCACTTATATACAGGTGATGATTACCAATCACATAAGTTTCTTTCAGTGCAGCTAACAGGACTTCAGAAATTTTTAACGCAGATTCTTTGCACTTTTGTTTATTCGGGTAGTTATCACCCGTAATAATAAACTCATCTCCACCAAGCCTGGAAAGCATGGCATCCACATAAATATTTCTTTTTATTCGTTTTACTACTTCACGTAATAACTGGTCACCAACATCATGACCTAACGAATCATTAACGGTTTTAAAGTGATCAAGGTCAATCAACAGCAGGTAAGAATAGCCACCGGATTGTTTTAACTCGCTCATTTTTTTCTGTAAATATTTAACAAAAAACTGGCGGTTGTATAGGCCGGTTAAATAATCATGAGTTGATTGAAAGATTGTCCTGGTAAAAAGTTCATTACTTGCATTTGCCACGTAAAACAATACCCAGGTAAACGTCAACGCAAATGCTGTCAGGACATAGCCATACCATGTTCCAATAAAGAAAAAGTAAATGGCCAGCGGAATCATGAGAAGTAAAAGAAGCGGTTTATAAAGTTTTTTATCCGGGAACAGAAGTGCAGCAGCAACAGTAGCAGCACCTATTTCGGTAAAGATAGCAATATAATGCATACCTGACTCAGATTCAGGTATATAGATTAAAAAGATGACTAACCAGATAGAAAAGAAAAAATAAAATAAAACCGACGTATCTTTATACCAGGTCCCTAATTGAGACTTACCCATGGTAGATAGATCAAATCTTTTATAAAGGACATACCCACGCAAAGAAATTATGACAATACCGATATACCAAAATAATGCCCCTATATAAATATCATTTAACAAACCTAAAAATATATACCCTAAACCCGGGGCAAGTGATAACAACATCATCACCGGAATTTGCTTATGCAAATAAGTATATATCTCGTCTGTTTTCAATTAATGGCTACCTACAGGTATCGTTTTTATTTTTATTTTTGTATTTATTTTTGTATGTATATTAAATCATTTTTTTCTTTCACTGACGATTAATTCATACGCTATTTTAATTTCCTGTGTCTTTTCTGTGGCCAATTTCACCATTTCTTCAGGCATTCCCCTGGAAACAAGCTTGTCCGGGTGATGTTGATTCATCTGGCGACGATAGGCTTTTTTCACTTCATTGTCTGTTGCATCATTAGATATCCCTAATACTGCATACGCTTCTTTAAGTGCTTCTTCCCGGGTTTGTTGTTGATAATGTGCCGACCCTGATCCTGTTTGATGAAAATGTTGTTGTCCCAATACCATTTGTACCAGGCGTTGATAATCCTGTTGAGAGAAACCAATTTGTTCGCTCAAGTTTAAAAGTACACGTTCTTCATTACCATCCAGCTTCCCATCCGCAAGTGCCGAAAAAATTAATATTTCCAGCAACATTTGCGACAAGGCACGGTTATGATGAGAGACTTGGA
>JAOUOK010000302.1 GCA_029880425.1 Gammaproteobacteria bacterium | reverse complement strand
CCTGGCTCAGAGTAATCAGGCACAGGGTAACCAGCCTGAAGTTGTGGTTAGCATAAAACCAATACATTCAATTGTTACCGGTTTAATGAAAGATATTGGTACACCGGAGTTATTAATCAAAGGTTCACAGACACCCTATGACTTTACTGTAACAGCAAACCAGTTGAGCCAGTTAAAATCAGCCAAACTGGTTATCTGGGTAGGTGCTGAATTAGAAAAAAAACTGCAACCGGTCATTACACAACTCCCTTCATCCGTGACGGTGGTTGAACTGCTTGCAAATAGCCGTCTAAAAATTCTTCCATCAAGATCTGATAAATCATTGCGTGATCCATTCTTCTGGATGGATGATCGTAATATCTTAATACTTGTGGATGAGTTAACTGAATTGCTTATACAGTTAGATCCTGCCAGGTCACATGTTTATGAACGTAATCGACGTGAAATGCTGGTACCCCTGCGTCGTATTGATAAAGAATATGAATATGGCTATCGCGGCTTCAAGGCCGGCATGGGCGTAACATATTTTGATACCCTGCAATATTTTGAGCAGGCCTACGCGTTGAATATTATTGAACAGGTATCAGGATCTCCGTGGCAGCAGGAAAACGTTGTTAATTTATTAAAAGTTAAAAACCACATTCAGAAAAAAGAAGCTGCCTGCCTGTTCCTGGATGTAAGTATGAATGCAGGGAATTTGGCGCTGATAGAAAATGGGCAGAAAATAAACACCGCTAAACTGGATGTGCTTGGCAGGAATTTTTCCGCAGGTGCGGATTTGTATTTGAAAATGATGCAATACAATGCGGATGTGATTAAACAGTGTTTGAATGCAGATATGGATGATGCGGCAACAGCAAGAATAGCCGCGACCAATAAACAGGGCAACATGCCGGACGGAATTAAAGGACGATTTATTCTAACTGATCATAAGGGAACAATTTTTACTGAACGTGATATGCAAGGAAAATATGCCTTGATCTTTTTTGGCTATACCCATTGCCCTGATGTATGTCCCACCAGTTTCACGGTATTAACACAGGCATTAAAACGCCTTGAAACGCAAGCCGCTAAACTTGTTCCATACTTTATAACAGTAGACCCACAAAGAGACTCAGTAAAAGTTCTAAATGAATATGTAAAATATTTTGATAAAAGGATAGTGGGGCTTACTGGCACTGAGCCAATGATTAAGCGTGTTGTTGATCAGTTTAAAGCTAAATACCAGAAAGTTGAAAACGAAAATGAGCAGGATCCATTATTATACACGATGGATCATACTGCCAGTTTTTACCTGATGGCACCTGATGGGCGTTTTATTACTAAATTTGCTTATGGAATATCAGCGGATGTGCTGGCAGAGAAAATTGTAGAAATAATTCGATGAATTACTGGCCAGATGATTAATATAGATGATGTAAATTAATTATGCGAAAAATATTATCCAGGATAAAAATCCTTAAGAACACATCATTAGTGGCAATGGTGTTCTTTTTTATTGTTGGTATTGTTATGTGGGGTGGTTTTAATACTGCCATGGAAGTTACAAATGAAATGTCTTTTTGTATTTCATGTCACGAGATGGAATCGACTGTCTACCAGGAATACAAACACTCATCACATTTCACCAACCGTTCCGGTGTATCTGCTGTTTGTTCTGATTGCCATGTCCCGAAGGAATGGTGGCCCAAAGTTGTTCGTAAGATCCAAGCATCAAAAGAAGTTCTCCACTGGTTAAAAGGCAGTATTGATACAGCAGAAAAATTTGAGGCCAAGCGTCATGAGCTGGCAACACGAGTCTGGGACTCGATGAAGGCAAGTGATTCCCGTGAATGCCGTAACTGTCATCAGTTTTCTGCGATGGCATTAAAAGATCAGACACGTTTTGCTGCACGCATACATGGTGATGCACCCGCCAAGGGGAAAACGTGTATCGACTGCCATAAAGGGATTACGCATAAATTGCCACAGTTAGAGAGTCAGTCAATAGCTGACAAGGACCTGGATATAGAATATGCAGAGGATATAAATGGCACCTGCGCGGGTTGTCACGGTGAATTTGGTGAAGGTAGTAGCAATGGTGAATATCCTCGTCTCGCGGGTCTGGATGCAGCTTACCTTGCAAAACAACTAAGAGACTTTAAAAGTCGGGACAGGTTGAACATTCCGATGACACCTTATACCACGGAGCGGGAACTACCAGAAGAAGATGTCGTCTTGATAGCGGCTTATCTCTCGCAGATAAAACTGAAATCAAAATTACCGCCTATTGATGAGAAAAAAGAATTTGATGCATTGGAACGTTTAAAAGCAAGTGGGCGTATTATTAATATTGCACGCTATGCGGGTAATCTCGAGAAAGGTAAGCAGTTTTATAATAAAGAATGTGCAGCCTGTCATGGCGATAAAGCGCAAGGTAAACCGAGTATGCAAACGCCACAACTTGTCGGGCAGTACAGTATTTATTTAAAAAGACAGATTGATAAATACCGTAATGGTGAAAGAATACATGATGATCCGCGTGATGCAGATATATTCAAGTCTTATAGTGATACCGATATTGAGAATATGCTGGCCTATCTGTCGATACTTGATGATTAGAATGCGGGTTCTTGCTGTAAAATTATTTTTTTATTAAGTTAGTACATATTTGTTGGATTCAGAATTATATAGAGTACCTAATAATGAAATTAAATATCATTACCCAGTCAATGAGAGTTCCATTTTTATTGTTAACGTTTGCCTGTGTTTTTTTAGGCGCAAGCATCGTAACTGCGAACCAAATACCCATCAATTTTCCTTTTCTTACAATGGCCCTGATGGGGGCTTTATTTGCGCATATTGGCGTTAATACTCTTAATGAATATTTTGATTTCAAAAGCGGGTTAGATCTCATTACAGATAAAACACCATTTAGTGGTGGCAGTGGCGCATTACCGCAAAACCCGGAAATGCTTAGTGCTGTTTTTAAAGTAGGTATTGCATCCCTGGTAGCTACTTTAATGATTGGTAGTTTTTTCATATGGAAATACGGAATAGCTATTATACCGATTGGTGTTGCTGGGCTGGTTTTGATATGGACTTACACGGGATGGGTTAACAAACACCCATTTATTTGTCTGTTTGCACCCGGTTTTGGTTTTGGGTTTTTAATGGTTGTTGGTACCAGTTATGTGTTAGCAGGAAACTTTATGCCACAGTCCTGGCTGCTCGTTGCTGCAGTACCTTTTTTCCTGGTCAATAATCTTCTGTTACTTAATCAGTATCCTGATATTAAAGCTGACGCAAGCGTAGGTCGTAATCATTTTCCTATTGCTTATGGAGTAGATCGCAGCAGTATGATTTACGCATTATTTACCTTGGCAAGCTTTTCTATAATTATTGCCAGCATTATGACTGGCCTGTTGTCGATGCTGAGCTTAATAGCACTGCTACCATTACCACTCGC